>NZ_MDAW01000001.1:0-68579 GCF_002875385.1 Vibrio sp. 10N.222.52.B12
TTGTGATCAAGAGACAGCCTTCCCTTGGGGGCTTTTTTATCTTAATTCTGTCCCGCATTCACAGCATGGAAGCCCATTAAAGAGAGCCGCTCGTGAGATTTCCGTTTACAACCTTTATCGTTTCTTTGCTACTTCTGCCATTTCAAACCAGCGCAAGTACAGAACCTGAGCATGTCCATACTAAACTCCAAGAACTAGAATCACCGGAAGAATCCCAACAAGATTGGGGAACCTTACTTGTCGAAACGTTCGATGTTTCAGTCAGTAAGAGTGATTTTCTTGGAGACTATTCGAACGACTATGTTTTCACCCTAAATGGTTCTTATAACTTGAACGATAAGTGGCGACTATTTGGTTCGATAGACAGCGACAAATTTGGTGACATTGGTCTTGGTTATTCTTTCCTACTCTTCGACCAAATTTACAATGAAGTAAGCGCTTCTGTAGGTGGAAACACAGATAAAACGGGCGTGTACACCACAGGGTTGTTTTCAGCCGCGCAATTGGGTGACGCGATTGTGTTCACCAATTTCGATGTTCAATACATCGATAGCCGATTTGAGGGAGAAGGTTGGGATATTCGGGATGAATCGTTCAATCTGAACAAGTTGGTTGGTGTGCTTTACCCTGTGAACAACGTGTTGGAGCTGTCTGCTTCGTACGGACACGACAGTAATCTTTACGGAAAAGCGCAGCTCAATCTTGATGAATTGCCATGCTCCAGACCGATTTGCACCAACAGAAATACAACCGATGCCGACAGCTATATTAATCTCGGCTTTACGTTGAATCTTTGGGGAATAAAACCGTATTTATCTCATCGATTTGACCTCAATGATTCAAACCGAAACTACTGGGATTTTAGTTTGTCATTTGATTACTAATTCAAATTAGCGGCAGAGCATCAAACGCAGTGAGTCTTAAAAAAGCCACCACGACAATTTTCATCATGGTGGCTTTTCGGGTTATTTCACGTGTTTAAAGTTTGGCAGAATCGTTTCTGGTTTCTGCTCAACAAACGCCTTGCTTGGTGAGTAAGCGCGGAAATACACAAACCAGTTTTCATCTGGTCGAGTTTGTACCCAGTTTACTTCATTCACACCTTTTGGCTTGGTTGGTGAAAAGTGGAACGTGTAGTTACCGTCTGCGTCTTTCACTGTGCCCGGAACGTTTGAGCCGACATCCGCACGTTGAATATCATTATCGATGATGGCGCGGTTTTCCACGTTGTACACCGTAATGGTCCAGAACAAATCGGCGTAGTTCACATCGCCATCTAATGTCAGCGTGTAGTGATTGCTACCATTTAGACCATAACCTTCGCCGTCACGATAGTTATCAAGGTATATCTGACCCCAGCCACCATTTTCAAAACCATGCATCGCAATGTCGTTCGTCACCGCTTCATAAAACCATGCCGCGCGACCATCGAGATCCATGCCATAAGCGCGATCTTGGTTTGGTGTTGATGCTGTTGCGACTTCCCAACGGTTCCCTTCAGGCCCATATTCCGATTGATGTAAACGACCCGTTTTGTTGAAGTCGATATTCTTAGTCATGGCCTCACCAAGCACTACCGCTTCTTTCATGATCTTCACTTGCTCGGCATTTGGCTCGAAAGGTTTACCCTTCTCAATACCCAATGGACGCAACATGTCATGCATCATGCGATCGCGTTCTGCGACAGGTTCTGTTTGAATGGCTTCGTTGAGCACTTGCCAAAACTCCATACCACGTGGGTGTTTCGCATCAAGACCTTTTTTCGGGAAGTTAACACCTCGATCGCTTAGGGGTTTGCCATCCAGATGCGTGATTGACATCGACTCCAAGTCCGTCATGCGCTGTTTCTCGGTTTTCGCCATTAAGCGCACACCAAAGAAGACATAGTTAGTATCCGATTCAAGTACCACCGCACCTTTTGGTAGGTTCTTTGGTGTTTCGCTGCCCTTGGCTTTTATTACGTATGTGCCTGGTTTAGTCATCTGTGCAATGCCAATCTGCCACATGGTATGCACCGCGCCACGCAGTTCATCGGTCGGGATGTTCACTACTACGGGCTCTTTCTCTACGTTAAACCATGTAATGGCGTAAGGCGTTGAGGTGTTGTAAGTTAAGCCGCCTAATTTAGACTGATGAGATGCCACATAAGTAATTTGGCCATCTTCTGAGCCCATTTTCTCATACGCCGCCTTCCACGCGTAGTTAGACGTCAGCGGAATAGACCAAATATAAGCTTGTGTCGCGCGCTGAAAATCCATCAGATTAAACAGTTTCTTTGAGCTTTCCTCTGTTGGAATGCCGTTGAGCACGCTGGTTTCAAAAGCAAAATCACCAGAGCGGGTGTGCATGTTCTCAATCTTGATGTTGTTGTCTGCGTATGCGCTACTGGTTAAAGCGGCAAATATCAAACCAGAGATAAGGGTTTTCGTTACTTTTTTCATGTCTATTCTCTACTCGTCGTTTCAGGCGGTATCGGGATGAAGTTGAAATCAGCCATTTCTTGACCAACTCAATGTGGCGCAGTATAAAAACAAGCCAAGACTGAAAATTGACATTTTGAGAATATTTGAGTGAAAAACGAATATCGATTGAGCGCGTTATACCTCTCTGCTTTCCCTAAATTGTGCAGACGATATGGTGTTGAGCCTCAAACCTTAACCTCAAAGCTCAATATTCAAATCTCAACCTTACACGATGAAAACCAAGAGCTTAGCCATCAGCAATTTGCAGAACTACTGAACTTGGCCGCCAAAGAGACCAAAGACCCGCTGTTCGCCCTAGAGCTCAGTACCTTGATTGACTACCAGTCTTTGGACATCGCTATGTTGCTGATTGCCAGTCAGGAATCTCTCGCAAACATCTATCCGGTTTTGTTTGGCCTATACAGCTATCAGCAACGTGCTTCTCGCCATCAACTTGATATTCGTGAAGACATCGCTCGCCACTTTACCCAGTTCTTATTCGAACCCAATGTCGATACAAGCCAACACGCTTTGCTTTCCATCGGAGGCATTATTACAACGTTCAAGATGGTATTGGGCGAACGGTTGAAGTTGCATCAAGTCCATTTTAAAGCGCGCTACCAAGGTGAATCAGGAGCACAGCAGCAAACACAGATAGAGCGTCTTGAACGTTTCTTTGGATGCAAAGTGATATTGGGTAGTCAGTTCGATGGTTTTGAGTTCCCCAAAGCCCTACTCGCAGAAAAGCCCGATTTGGAGATGATCATTACCAATCAAATGCGACGCAAAGTCTCTCACGGTCTTCAAAATCACAACACGCTATTGGAAATCACCACCAACTCGATTCTCTTATTACTTCCTCTCGGTGATATCAGCAAAACCTTGGTCAGCAAAATGCTCGGCATCCACCCGAGAACGTTGCAGAACTTGTTGAACAAAAATAACCTCACCTACCGAGATATCGTGAATTCAGTTCGCGACACCGAGAGTAAGAAGCTGCTCACCAAAAGCGAATATCCAATCCGCACCATTGCTGACATGCTTTGCTACGCTTCTGCCGACTCTTTTATCCGCCAGTTCAAACGCACCAATGGCATCACCCCTTTGCAATATCGAAAACAGCATTGCGTGTGACGGCTAGCAATCCAAGCTTGCAATTCGATTTGGTTATTATCTAAATTACATCAATTCATTTCTGTCATCACAATCATATCGATAAAGTGAGGTCATCTCTTAATGACGACCTCAAGGTAAGCGACATGAAAAAGACCATCTTAGCGACTCTTATTGCCATCACCTCTATGCAGACCATGGCAGCCGTTAAAGTGACCGACGAAAACTTCGCCCGCGCAGAAACTGATCTGTACTTCACTCAACAACTAGAGCGCCAACCAATCAATGTGTTTGACCACAACCGAGACAGCGTCACCGTTGATAATCAGATGATCATTCGCTCAAACACCGACTTGCTCTACTCGACAGCCGTGGTCGATGTGTCGAAAGGGGCCACTTTCCGTTTAGCGAAAGGTGATGCTTACCAAATCATGCATTTCTTCAACAACAATCACGACAACCATATGGCCATTTACGGTGGTGACGAGATCTACATTGATTCGAAAATTGCAGGCTCGGATTACATTTACATCCTAATGCGTACCGCTACGACAGCAGGCATGGAAGAGGCACATCGCTTACAAGATGCCGCCGTGATTGATGCAAAATCCGCAAAACCATTTAAGCCAGCGCAAGATTGGGACAGCGCCTCTCGCGACGCGGTGCGTGCTAAATGGGAGAAGCAAGTCAACACGATTAAGACAGAAGAAGCCTTCACTACTGGCATTACTGCAACGCCAGATAACAAGCAATTTATGATTGGTACCGCTGTGGGCTGGGCTGGCTTACCAGCAGAGTACGCGGTGTACTCTTCACGAGCTGGTACTGGCAAAGTTGAGTGTGCTGACATCACCTTCGACAAACCGTCACTAAGCTATGAAAAAGGCGGTTACTGGTCTATCACCGCATACTCAGGCAAAGGCTGGTTGATGACGGATAACAACAGCGCAGACTCAACCTCCGCTGTACCAAACAAAGATGGCTCTTACACCATTCACTTCGCACCGAAAGGCGAGACTTGTGGTGCCGCGAATAACGTGATTGAAGTGAACGATGCGGGCTGGAATTTCGCGCTGCGCGCTTATCGTCCAAGTCACAAAGCCAAAGCGATTGAGGAAATGCACAACTTCCCGAACGTGACGGCAAAATAACGCAGAACAGGCTTAATCTCTTCAGACCAACCTCTGAGAACACACCTCTAAGAACAAGCCTCTCGATGGAGAGGCTTATTGTTTTTCTTGGATGATAGCTTGGGAAGTAGTGATGATTTTTCGTTTGAGCCACTGATGCATCGGATGCATGCGCTTATTGTGTGATTCCACCAGCATAATATTTTTAAGCTCATCTGGGGTGTGATTCGGGAAAGAGACGTACTCAAACTCACCGCACAGATAATGAGCAAGCTGTCGAGAGCAAGGCAAGATGATCTCACTCTGCTTAACCACATCGAGCAAGGTATGCAAATAGGAGCTTCGCGCTTTTACTTTCAACACTTCACTTGAAAGGTGCTTAGCAATAAAGGGCTGAGTATCATTCCAACCCGGCACCACCAAACTGGCGTATTCTGCTTGATTGATTTCAGCTTGAGACAAGGTCTTTCCTGCCAACGGGTGGTTGATTTTCACTAACCCAACAAAATCATCTTCACCAATCACTTGGTGGGTAAATTGCTTATTGGTGTCGATTGGCGAGTAGTTGATGGCCGCTTGAATTTCACCATCGAGCAACTTTTTGAGTGTTTGAGAGCCCCAATTCACTATGTTTACTTGTGCGTTTGGTGCCTCTTCAATCACCGCGAGACACAAGCGTGCACCGAGCCAATTGGAGATAAAGCCATTAATGGCAATGGTAATGTTGCCTTGGTAGTCGGCAGGCTCAAACGTTGGCGAATCTAGAATCACCTCATCCAAACTCTCCATGATCATCGGTAGCTTGTCACCTAGCTCAAGTGCACGAGGCGTTGGTTTTAAGCCAGAGTGAACACGAGTAAACAACTCATCATCAAAGTAATCACGAAGCCTTCCCAACGCTTTGCTGACTGCGGGTTGGCTCAACGCTAATTGGTCACCTGCAATGCGCGTGTTCTTGGTTTCAAGTAACACCAGAAAGATCCGAAGTAAGTTGAGATCCAGTTGCTTCATCGTGATTCGTTCCCTAATACAATCCTGTTTAATATCGGCTATTCATTCCGAATCGGTGCGACATATCATCGTCCATACGACCGCCTTTCCAACCGCCCGAGCCAAGCAAATTCAGAACATCTTGTGCGGTGTAATCACCACCATCGAAAAAGTCATTCGAGACATCGGCACGCAAGGAACTAAGCTCAGCTCTAACTTCTGCACTTAGTTCTTGAGGATCGGCATACAGAGCCAAAGCGATCTGTTGTTGGCGCTTGCTCAACTCGCTTGTACTGTTTTGCACTTGTCCGATAGAGAAATACTCGCGACTTCCATAGCCCTTAATCAATCTGACAGAAAGCAACTTAATGACCTTCTTGATTCGACGACGTTGAATGACTCTCAGCACATTAATTCCCTATTTCTCTTTTCAAAAAAGTATCTGTTATCAAAAGTCACGTTATATTTTGTGCATAACGTTATGATGCTTTAGAGTGTCACGGTTTAGTACAGTGTTCAATAAGCATGGAGCGCCAGTGTGAAAATCGACGATCTTAAACTCTTCATTAAAGTGGTCGAGCTAGGAAGCTTTACCGCCGCAGCAAACGCATTGGATCTGCCGCGCGCGAATGTGAGTCGACGAATTGGCGAATTAGAGCAATCTTTAGGTGCTCAGTTATTCCATCGCACCACACGCAGTTTATCACTCACCAATAATGGCGAAGCCTACTACGAGAACCTGCAAAAAGCGCTGACGATGCTCGATTCGGCGAACGAACAAGTCAGCAATGACACCAATGACGTTCGCGGCCGCATCAAACTCGGGTTACTGCCAGAAACCGACGAACTGGTTCGCCCAATTCTGTTTAACTTCCACGATAAATACCCACACGTTGAGTTAGATATTCGCAACATCAACAATGGCTTTAGTGACATGTTCCAACAGGGCTTGGACATCGCTTTTCATGGTGGTGCTCTATTTGATTCCGACATCGTTGCCCGTAAGCTTTTGACACTCGACCGTTGTTTAGTCGCTTCTCCCAATTACCTTGAAACACACGGCATGCCAGAGAACTTAGAACAACTGAAGGAACACCAGTGTGTCTGTTTTCGTTGGCCAAATGGCGAGGTAGATAATGTATGGCACTTCCAAGAACAAAGTGTACAACTGCATCCGAAGCTCATTTCTAACAACATTGGCTTTATTAAGAACGCGACGATTTTAGATCGTGGAATCACCTTTATGCCCAAACTACTGGTGAAGCGTGAGTTGGAATCCGGCAGTTTGGTACAGCTATTGTCACAATATTCTGTTACTGAAGAATCGGGTTGGTTGCTTTACCCTCAGCCTAAGACATTGAGTCAGGCGAGCCGACTACTTATTGACCACCTCATTAAAGAAATTCCAAAACTCGTTTAGCTGAATACATTGTCTCGTTTTTTTGAGACAGTGAGTCTCATTGTTGAGTGATTATCTGAACACTGTACAATTGTATGATGGCACCAAAATTATGGAGCCATCATATGAATCGTCTATTCAAAACTACTGCATTAGGTGCCGCGACATTGGCACTGTTTGGCTGTAATCAAAGCCAAAACACGTTCACAGAACCAGAGTCCCCTCGCCCAATTCAAGTTGTTGAAGTCACGGGTGAAAACACGGCATTGAACAAATCGTTTAGTGGCATTGTTCAAGCAAAAGAGACCGCATCCCTTTCTTTTCGCGTTCCTGGCACGGTTGACCGCGTTTTGGTGAAGAAAGGCGATCATGTCGAGAAAGGACAGATCATTGCTACGCTTGATCCTCACGATTACCAAGTTTCTTTGGAAGAACTTCAAGCACGTATGCTGGAAGCGAAGTCTGCGCATAAACTGGCAAAGGCTGAGCTAAAACGCGTGAAACAAGCCACCGATGATGACGCGATTGCCAGTGTGAATTTGGATCGTGCTATCAGCGGTTATGAGCGTAGTTTGTCTGCCGTTAAAGTAGTAGAGAAGAATATCCAACGCGCGGAAGATGCCTTGGCTTACACCACACTGCGTGTACCATTTTCTGGCAGCATTGGCGAGGTACGAATCGACGCATTCGAGCAGACATTGCCGGGCGTTAGCGTCGCTACTCTTCAACAAGACGGTCAGTGGGAAGTGGATATCGATGTGCCTGAGAACATGATTCGTCAGTTTAATCTTGGGCAACCAGCGGCACTGTCGTGGTATGGTTCAGAGCAAGCATACCGTGCGAACGTCGTTGAAATCGCGCCTAAAAAGCATCTCATCAAACAAACTTACCCTGTCACTCTAGCTATCGATTCGATTTCTAGTGAGCTGTTCAATGGCAAAGCCGTTACGGTCACGACCTCATTTCAGCCAGATCAATCCAGCCATTGCTTCCCCTATTCTGCGATTTTAGGTGAAAAGAAATCGCTACACGTCAATGTCGTTCGTGACTCTATCGTGCATACAGAGCCAGTGAGTTTGCAGTCTATCGACTCTCACCAAGCCTGTGTCTCTGGTGCTTTCCACCAAGGCGACTATGTGGTCATCAGCGGCACTCATTATCTTCAAGCTGGCGACAACACGCCGAATTTAACCATCAAAACGCTATAGGCTCGAATCATGATCAATTTAGCTGAATTTGCGATAAGACAGCGCACTTTCGTGTTGTTCTTTATCGCCTTGAGTGTGGTGGCAGGGCTGTATTCTTACTTCGATTTAGGCAAGCTGGAAGACCCTAGCTTCACGGTTAAAACCGCCGTCGTTGTCACCTTGTATCCGGGCGCCTCGGCGGAAGAAGTAGAACAACAAGTCACCGATACCATTGAGACCAAGCTTCAAGAAATGGCCGAGTTGAATCGCCTGCGCTCATTGTCTCGTCCGGGGATGTCGATGGTATTTGTCGACTTGAAAGAGAGCCTCAATTCCAAAGCGCTCCCGCAACAATGGGATTTACTGCGCCGCAAAGTCGACGACGTAAAACTGCAACTGCCGTCTACAGCGCAAATCAGCATTGTTCAGGATGAGTTCTCTGAAGTGTATGGCATGCTTTTCTCTATCCATAGCCAAGACGCCGCACCAGAAGAGTTACGCCGCTATGCAGAAGAATTGCAACGCCAAATCAAAGCCGTAAAAGGCATCAAGAAGATTGAGCTACACGGCGTGCAACCACGAGTGGTTTACATTGATATGCCTGACGAACGTCTAGCCCAATATGGCTTGTCTGTCGCGCAGGTTTGGAACCAACTCAGCACACAGAACATGACCTTTGAAGCAGGCAAGTTCGATGCTGGCACCGAGCGCATTCGCATCACTCAAACCAGTGAATTTCAATCATTAGATGATATTCGCAATTTAGTCATCAAAGGTGGCGTGAGTGAGCTAGGTACAGGCTTGATTCGCTTAGGTGACATCGCCGATGTATCCATGGGCTACCAAACACCAGCGCTAACAGAAAATCGATTTAATGGTGAGCCTGCGGTGACGCTAGCGGTCAGCCCTGTTGAAGGCATTAATGTGGTCTCGCTCGGCGACACGATTCGCGACATCATCCAAAACTACCAACAAACCCTACCGCTTGGCGTTGATATTTCTACTGTGGCTTACCAACCTGAAGAAGTGCAAAAAGCGATTGATGACTTCGTCGGTAACCTGCTTGAAAGTGTCGGCATTGTGTTTGTGGTGCTATTGGTGTTCATGGGCTTTAAGAGCGCGACAATTGTGGGATCGAGCTTATTGCTGACTATCTTGCTCACGCTGGTCTACATGAATATCGCGGGCATTGATTTGCACCGAGTCTCGTTAGGTACCTTCATTCTTGCTTTAGGTATGTTGGTCGACAACGCCATCGTGATCACTGACATGATGATCGTAAAACTGGGCAAAGGCATCGAACGCACACGTGCTGCTATTGATTCGGTCAAGGAAACCGCAGTCCCTCTGCTTGGCGCGACCGTCATTGCCATCATGGGTGCAAGTCCAGTTCTGTTCTCCAAAACCGACTCAGCCGAGTTTGCGGGTTCAGTGTTCTACATCGTAGCATCTTCGCTTCTTTTGTCTTGGTTGGTCGCGATGACCTTCACCGTACTGATGTGTTGGATGTTCATCAAACCAACACCTATCGATGAAGACGCAAAGCCAAGCCGTTACAAGCAGTTGGTGTTTTGGACGGTTGATAACCCAATGAACGCGCTGACAGCATTGATTCCTCTGCTTTTGGTGACTGCTGTTGCTGTGCCTTACGTGGCGGTGAACTTTATCCCGCAATCGGATCGCCCTATCGTGTTCCTTGATTACTGGCTACCGAATGGCGCCAAGATCGAGCAAACCTCAGCAGACATGCGCAAAGTCGAACAATGGCTACTCAAGCAACCAGAAGTAGAAAGCATCTCTAGCTACATGGGCGCAAGTGCACCGCGCTTCTCGGTGACCGTAGAACCAGAGCCACTTGATCCTGCATACGGGCAGATATTGATTAACACCAAGGATTACGAAAGCATCAGCCAACTTGTTGAACGTGGTGACAAGTGGTTGCAAAACACTTTCCCAGACGCAGAACCTCGCTTTAGAGCGTTAAAACTGGCGACCTCAGACAAGTACGCAGTAGAAGCGCGCTTCTCTGGCCCTGATGAAGCGGTGTTACACCAACTGGCGAATCAAGCAAAAGCCATCTTTGCTACTCACCCGGATGCCAAATACGTTCGTGATGACTGGCGTCAAGAAAGCAAGGTGCTCAAACCCATCATCAATCAAGACAAGATGCGTCAAGCTGGCATTAACCGTGCGGACATCGCTTTTGCTCTGAAACGCGCTTCTGATGGCATGCCATTAGGTCAGATGAACCTTAATGACGAGTTGATTCCAATTCAGCTGCGTGGCACTTCGCAAAACATGGCGTCACTAGAAACATTGCCCGTGCGTTCGCTACTTGGCATGCACAGTGTGCCTCTCGGCCAAGTGGTTGATGGCTTTGAGCTAGTACCAGAAGAGAGCATGATCTGGCGCCGCAATCGCGTCAAAACCATCACAGCACAAGCAGGTGTTGAGCGTTCAACCACACCAGCAAGAGTACGCAACGCGGTGAAAGATCAAATCGAAGCGATTCCTCTGCCAGCCGGCTACAGCTTGGAATGGGGCGGCGAATACTACGATGAACACAAAGCGGTTACTGACATCTTTAAACAGCTACCAAAAGCCATGCTGATCATGGTGATCATTCTGGTCGCAATGTTTAACGGCTTTAAGCAACCGATCATCATTCTAGCCACACTGCCTTTGGCGGCTACCGGTGCCACCTTTGCTCTGCTTGGTTTTGACAAACCATTCGGCTTTATGGCGTTGATTGGTGCCATCACCCTGACGGGCATGATCATTAAAAACGGCATTGTGTTGATGGACCAAATTGAACTTGAACGTGCGAATGGCCGCCCATTATCGGATGCCATCAAAGAAGCCACCGTTAACCGCACCATGGCGATTTCGATGGGTGCACTGACAACCGCTCTCGGCATGATCCCGCTGCTATCGGATCTCTTGTTCGACCAAATGGCAGCCACCATCATCGGCGGTCTGGCAGCAGCGACCGTGTTGTCATTGTTCATCATGCCGGCACTGTATCGCTTGGCGTACAAAGAAAAATCACCAACAACGCAAACTGGCGCTGAATTGAAGGAGGCGTAATCATGAGAAAGTTCGTTATCGCGCCACTGGTGTTGGCAATGAGTTTATCCGGTTGCGCCGTTGGGCCAGACTATCAAACGCCAACCACCAGCATGGCAGAGACTTATTTGTATGCCGACCAAAATGGCGTCAGCCGCAATGCAGAGACAGAACCATTTTGGTGGACAGAGTTTAACGACCCAACGTTGAACGATTTGGTGCTTGATATGCAAAGCCAAAACATTCCGCTTAAGGTCGCGGCAGAGCGCATCAAAATGGCAGACAGCTATAAGACCGTTGTCGAGTCATTCAAGGTGCCAACCATCAATGTTGGTGCCGGATACGTCAATTATCAGCTGAGTAAGAACGACTCGCTGCTTGGCCCTGCGCTGAACCCGATTGGTGATTCCGCCGCTGGCCTGCCACCACAAATTGGCAATACAACCTTGTTGGACAACCAGCATGATGGTGTGTTTGCCGGCGCAAGTATCGCTTGGGAATTGGATTTGTTCGGTCGCATTGATCGTCAATCCAATGCGGCACAAATACGTGTTGAGCAAGCTGAGATTTATCAAAGCGGGCTGACGACTTTGCTTACTGCGGATTTGATTCATAACTACTTGCAGTATCAAGGTGCAAGCGAGCGTCTCGACTTAGCCAAATCAAACCTTGAAGACCAAAGAAAAACCATGGACTTGGTCGAGAAAGTGGTTCGCAGCGGTTATGGCTCGGATCTCGATTTAGCGCAAGCCAAAGCGACGCTTGCAGCGATGGAGTCAATCATTCCTCAGTTGGAAATCGCGCAGCAAGTACACAAACATCGTATCGCGGTACTACTTGGTGAGCCTTTATCAAAAGTCGAAGTGCGACTTGCAGAGACTCAAGGTGTACCTGCAATGCAAAATGTCGTGCCAATCGGATTACCTTCCGACTTACTGCAGCGACGCCCTGATATCCGCTTAGCGGAGCGAGAAATTGCAGCCATCAATGAAGAACTTGCGGCAAGTATCGCCAATCAATATCCGAAGTTCTTCTTAACCGGCGCTCCGGGCGTGTCTGCTTCTAGCTTTGATGATCTGTTTAGCAGTGATTCTTTCGGCTGGGTTGGCGCGGCAGGCATCAGTTGGAATGTCTTCGATGGTGGTCGTGGCGATGCTTTAGAGGACATCAACCAAGCTCGTTTTGACGCAGCAACACTGACTTACCAACACGCCGTAGATTCGGCTTTTGCTGAAGTGGACTCCACACTATTTGCTTATGGCAGAAGCCAAGAGAATCAGCGCCGCATTGATGATGCTCTAGTTGCGACATATAAAGCCGTGGGGAAAGCTAAATCTCTCTACCGTGCTGGGTTGATTGACCACTTGTCGGTGCTGGATGCTCAGCGCCAGCAACGCATGATGCAAGACCGACAAATCGCAGCCAAATTGCAAACGGCTCAGGTCACTGTCGCACTCTACAAATCACTGGGTGGCGACTGGGCATTAGAGCAATCTCCACAAAGTTAAACGGAATGAGTTAAGTAACGATTTTGGGGAGTGGGTTAGCTTCAACGGGGACCTCGAATCTAACCCCTCCTCTTTTTTATTGGGTATAAAGTCGCGCATTGGCTCGCGTTTCCTATAGTTAAAAGGATTGAAATCAGAGAGTAAGGAAGGAACTCCCTCATGATGACATTAATCTTTTTGCTGTTATTGATTGCGATGCTCAGTGCATTTTTAGGTAAGAAAGCGGTGGGCTATGCCTTCTTTACTTCCTCGGTGATCATTGGACTGTATTGGTTCAATCATCACGCCACCGACCCTCTTTCCATCTTGTTGTAAGGGGGATTGCACATGAATCGAAACTATCTGGCTTTACTTAATACCCTTGGTTTACTTGGCATGACAGCCGTTTTATTGATTGGCTTTGTTCTGCAATTTGTACTGAATGAGTTGCCTTGTCCTTTGTGTTTATTGCAGCGCATTGGCTTCATCATGATCATGTTCGGCTTCTTGTTGAACGTGGTGTATGGACCGCAGTCGCGACATTATGGTGTGGTCCTTATTGGCGCACTCTATGGCGTCGCTACGTCATTGAGACAAGTCTCTTTGCACGTGATTCCCGGTACGCCTGGATACGGTAGCCCTATCTTCGGGATGCACTATTACACTTGGGCGTTTGTGTTGTTTGTTGCCACCATTTTCGCGGTCGCCGTTATTCTGATGCTCACCAGTAAAGAGGAATCTCCAAAACCATACGAAATGAGCAACCTAGGTCGCATCACATGTTTGCTGGCGATTTCTGTTGTGGCACTCAATGTGATTGGGACTTTTGCCGAATGTGGTCCTTATCAATGTCCAGACAATCCAGAAAGCTACTGGCTATTTAACTAACGAACCCTTAATCGAAGCAAGAGGAGTCATGCATAGGTACATGTGACCTTGTTATTACTCCTCTTTTCTATCGGTTCCGAAAATACGATTCTCAGCACAATCCGACTTAGTTCAAATTCGTTGGTATGCAATTGGATGTCATACAAACATGTCAGTATGTTTAGAGATAAACGTACCGATTAATTTTCTCATCATGTTTTAAAAAAACAGGAGTGGTTATGAACTTTGTCGACGGTGTATTACAAGTCGAATCTTTTCTCGCGGTAACCCTCGGGATCATCGTGTTGTTTTTAGGCAGACGCCTAACCCAAGCCAGCAGCTTCTTAAAAGAGTTCAGTATTCCTGAACCCGTTTCCGGCGGCATCTTGGTATCGGTGTTGTTCGCCGTTATCCATTACGTCACTCAAATCGATGTCCAATTTGATCTTGCTACCCGAGACTTGTTGTTGGTGTATTTCTTTACCACTATCGGCATCAACGCCAGCCTTCAAGATCTGTTCAAAGGTGGTAAGCCATTATTGATCCTGCTTTCGGTTACCATCGGTTATATGTTGATTCAAAACCTAACGGGGATTGGAATTGCGACCATGTTAGATCAACCAGAAGCGGTTGGCTTGCTGAGCGGCACGGTGTCTCTGATTGGTGGACACGGCACTGCGATTGCGTGGTCACCTCGAATCGCTGAAATATTCGATCTTGATACCGCGATGGAAATCGGCATCGCGAGTGCAACGTTTGGCTTAATTTTAGCAAGCTTGATGGGCGGACCGATTGCAAAATACCTAATCAACAAACACAACCTAAAGCCTGCAAAAGTAGAAGAAATGGACGTGGGTACTGCGCAAGATGAACCGCAACCGTCCATCAATGCTTATGACTTCTTAGATGCGATGTTAGCGATTCATGTTTGTATCATCTTGGGTGCAATTTTGAACGAAGGCGTAAGCAGCTTAGGGCTTGAGTTACCGTTGTTCGTGACCTGTTTGTTCGCCGGTATCTTGATTTCTAACCTTATTCCCGCCTCTTACCCTCGCCTTACAGGTACTCGTTGGCCAGCAAGAAAACCAGCGGTTGCGTTGATTGCGGATATGGCGTTGGGCGCGTTCTTAGCCATGTCACTGATGAGCATGCAGCTATGGGCTTTGGTCGATTTAGCAGGACCTATTTTTATCATTCTTGGCGCGCAGTTCTTTGTGGCTATTTGCATCGCCATATTCGTCGTTTTTCCTCTAATGGGAAAGAACTACGACGCTGCGGTTGTTTGCTCTGGTTTTGGGGGGATTTCTTTGGGTTCTACCCCAACCGCAATGGCGAACATGTCGGCCGTTGCACAAAAATACGGTAACTCTCACCAAGCCTTTATTATTGTGCCTTTGGTGTGTGCTTTCTTTATCGATTTGGCGAACGCGCTGATCATCCCTTACTTCATCCGGTGGATTGGCTAATTAAGATGCTAACCGGTTAAAAAGGGGTCACTTCGGTGGCCTCTTGATTTAATCGTGCAAATATTGCTACCACCTTGCCCCTCACTCAGTTGTATAATGCTTGTCTTGTAATATTTTGTTACGAACGTCGTAACCCTTGAGAAGACGCATGAACAGCAGCAGATGGGTTGGCTTAACAGTCGGCACACTTTTTTTAATTGGTACATTAATTCTATTTGGATCAACTGTGCATTCCGCGTGGTACAAGATCCCAGTAGAAGCCGTAAATGGTATCGCATTCACTCTATCCTTCGGATTGGGGTTGAATCATCTTGTTGCTTATATATCCGCTTTTTTCACACTCGCTGCGCTATTTTATCTTGGTTACGCGATGGGTTACCGTATCCATCAAAAACTCAAGTAGACACCTCATACTTTAGACTGAATTTAAATTCACTAGTAGGATGTAAGTACTAGTTCTACCTCACTAAATTTGCCGTTTACCCACTTTTTATGCGGACATATTGAGATCGGGGCATTTTCCCGAAAACCGTATAGTTTTATGCAACCCTGCCTCATAGAATAGTTTATAAAAACGGCAGTAGGTATCGAGCAACTTTATGAAATGCAGTGTCGCTTGCAGACGAGAAAAACGCCCAAAAAAGCACATGCGCCTGGCATTTACAGACTCATGCGGGGTAAGTCGTTTCGTCTTTACAAGTCATCCATCCACACTCAATCCATACAGAATCCTCTCCTAGTCTGCCCATTATTTGCTGTTCCTTTGAGACATAACTATGGACAGAACACAGTTCACCAAAATTTTTACGCGCTATTACATGCGCTCTACGAGTTTGGGCATTCTGATTACCCTATTCGCTTGTGCAATTAGAGGGGTAGAATTTGTTGTATACCTTCCTTACCTGTTCGCCGCTGTCGCCTGCCTAACTTATCTTTGGGCTGGGCGCTTTTTCGTTCTTGAACAAAAAAACAAAGCGGTGGTTATTGCTCTTATCCTCGGCTTCACACTCACTTTTTACCTGTATTATTTTTTAGGCGGGCATTTTCTCTTTTCGTCGTTAGTGACGGTCAATCTCCTTTTAGCCTTAATTGAATTTGGCGTATTTTGGTCGCTAATTGCATACGCACTATCAATGGCTGCTTGCTTTAACATAGATTTGATAGTTGCAGGTAGTGACCCGTTTAAACTACAGGGTTTAAGTGAGTTCTCCATTCGGAGTACGTTTCTGTACCTGTTCAACCTTTTTATTTACAAAGGATTGCTTTCTATAGAGCGTTATTGGCAAAACGCTTGGCAAATGCAGTACGAACAGGTCGAAAAACTAGAAAGACTGCTCGAGATAGACGAGCTGACAGGGTGTTATTCCCGCTTTAAAGGCCATCAGTTAATTGAACATCAGATACAACGCGCTCAACCGTTTACTCTGTTGTACATCGACTTAGATAGCTTTAAAGCCGTGAATGATAAGTTCGGCCATGATGCCGGCGACAAGGTTTTGAAAGTCACCGCCCAACGGATCTTACAACTGCTGGGGAACGATCAATTTGCTACACGAATTGGTGGTGATGAATTCATCCTTTGTCTTCCCAACCTAGAAAGTACAAAGGATTTAGAACAATTTCAGTCTTTACTACAACACGCATGTAGTGCACCTATTTTCATCCATTTTCAAAACGTTCACATCGGTTTGAGTATCGGAATGGCGCGCTTCCCTCATGAAGGAAGTAACAGTGACGCGCTTATCCAGCATGCTGACCAAATGATGTACCTCACTAAAAAATCTAGAACATAGAAATTTGGCCCATCTCGGGCTGCTTCAAGCAATCAAAAAATATAATGAGTTCAGGACGTAGATATATGGTTAGCAAGTTAGAATTTTCGCATGCTGTTGCTGCAATTCGAAAGGAAAGGGGTTTGACTCAAGGCCAGTTAGCCGATGAGTTAGCAAGGAGTTACAGCGCTTTCGAAAGCTTAAATCAACCAACATTAAGCCAGTGGGAAAGCGGTAAAGTTACACCGAGTCTATTAAAGCGACTGGCCTTTTCACACTTCATCGGAGAACAATATCAATACACCTCCAGCGAGTATAAAAGAGTCAAAGCTTCTCAAAGTAAAAGTATTTATTTGAGCTTTAAAGACATTGTGTACGAATACCAAGTTACCGATGTAAAAAGTTACTCCCTCAACCAAATCAGTGTGTCTGAATTCGAGCAAATCAACGCCGTACATAAGCAACTGATAACGCCAGGAGGCGTGGAAGACACGCTTAACCAATTCGACCAATCCCCAAGTAAAGCTCGGCTTTATTACTGTAAAGGTATGTTAGTCGGACACATGATTTATCAGGAGCTGAGATCTGAATTCAGGATTCTTAGCCTATGGCATTTAGGCCGCTCAATTTTGAAGTTTTTGGTCTCTGACATTATTCAAGTAATGGGCAACGCGATCATCCACTTTCCTGTTCATGAGCCCGTGATTAAACAACTTTTGTTCGACATTTTTATACGGGATTTCTACCACCATCGGCGAGTCACCTTTTTTAAAGCGCCTGCTGCCAGGATATTTGAAAACCCCATGGTGAAACATTGCTTTGACGGATTACTCGATCTGGTGCTCTACCGCTTTCACCAAGTAGGAAATGAATTTATGCAGTCTCGACAGGAGGCAAACTAATGATGCACGACAATCCAACCAACAACACTATTTTATTGTTCACCTTCAACAATATTCAAGGCAGAGGATTACAAACCGCAATCGAGCAGCGCTTAGGGCAACCCGTTTTATTAGCCAAAGGGGCGGATGTGGAACTACCCGTTCACTATGACGAACACTATGTCGCGATCGTTGACAGCTCTCTACCCGACCTCTGTGATGTCAAAGTCACATTGAGTGAGCTTCACCACGTCGACGCTACGATATTAGTCAATGCCGAACCAAACTTAGGTGTGGAGAGTTTACTCAGCTGGTCTAACCTAAAAGGTTTATTTTATTTTGAAGACGATTTCGACAAAGTAATCAAAGGTCTTAAAGGAATCTTAAATGGGGAGAACTGGTTATCTCGAGATATTCTTAATCGATTGATTGGCTACTTGATGAACTTAAATCACACCGTTACTGAGTTAGACAGTAAGCTCGATATTGAGCTCACGCGGCGAGAAATGCAGGTATTGACCGCACTATGTCAAGGAGGCTCGAACCTGGATATCGCAGACTCTTTGTTTGTGAGCGAGCACACGGTGAAATCTCATCTATATAGCATTTTTCGAAAACTGGAAGTCAAAAATAGAATGCAGGCCATAACTTGGGCTAAGCGTCATTTGTTTTAGCGAACCCAAGAAACAATAAAGGGAGCCCGTAAGCTCCCTTTTGCTGAATGTATTGTGCTTCGACTCGCTTAAGCTTTCTTATTGCATTAAATGGTAAACACGAAGTGACTCTGCCATCGCCGCCACATCCTTACCAAAAAACGTCACGGTTACAGGTTGTTCAGCAAGTAACGTCAAACTGGATTCGGAGAATCGACCATCCGTGTCCGCTTCTAGATGCACAAAGAATGCTGGCTTATCTGCCACCAGCGTGATTTGGTTGGCTTCTATCGTCACTTTGATGTTCGCCTTCTGCATCGGCAGGGTTTTCAGTTCATGAGTGCTAAACCATGTGTTCGTGATTCGCTCTTCGCCTGCTTGTCCCTCTACGTAGAGGAAGCCTGACTTCAATTCAGACGAATCAAACTGCCCATCCAACTGCCAGACAACCATGTTGCTGTCACTGGAAACGGTGTGCTCTAGCGACCAAGTTTGCTTCACTTCACCTTGCCAGTTCACCCAATGTAATTGCGCACTCACATCAACGGGTTCTTTGGCATCGTTTAGCAAATGGAGGCTCAGCTTACCGGTGTGCTCTGAGAACACCAAATACTGGGGCGCAAAGAAGCGTTTCGCATGGTAATGCAATTGCTTCCAACGGCCACTGTACTCCAAACTAGACCAAGAACTCACTGGCCAGTTGTCATTAAGCTGCCAATACAACATGCCACGACATATTGGAGAGATGGCGCGCCAATGGTCACAAGCAGTTTTGATTGCCATCGCTTGCTGAACTTGGCTTAAGTACAACATCTCCTCGAAGCCTGATGGGAAGCGGAAGTAACGAGTAAACATCTCTGTGATGATACTGTTACCACGAGGGTTCTTTTGGTGCTGCTCAAACGTTGGTGAGGTGACGTTCCAGTCTTGCTCTGGCACAAACTTCTTTGCCTCTGCAAAAGACGGCCAAGATTGGAAGCCAAACTCGGAACAAAAACGCGGGTTAATGTTTAGATAAGCATTAAACGATTTGCCTGAGTGCCAAACGTCCCAGAAGTGCATATCACCTTTACTGTCATCATGCCACGCATCGCCAAAATCCAACTCGCCATTACAAGGTGAGCTCGGCCAAAAACGGCGAGAATCGTCTTGCTGACCAATGACTTGTTCGATCATTCGATTTAGACGATCGTAATTCACTGTGTATTTGACTTTGTTGTGCTTGGATTCATCATACCAGCCAATCGCACCAATCACTTCATTATCGCCACACCAAAGTGCAATCGAAGGGTGCTCTTTCAAACGTGGGATTTGGAATCGCAACTCTTGTTCCACATCTTTCAAGAAATCGTCATCGGATGGATACAGCGAGCAAGCGAACATCATGTCCTGCCAAACCAACAGGCCTAATTCATCACACAGGTTGTAGAAAGTTTCGCTCTCATATTGGCCTCCACCCCAGACACGAATCATGTTCATATTGGCGTCGACCGCGCTCTGCAGAAGTGCACGATAGCGGCTTTCACACTCTCGCCCCGGCATGGCGTCCACCGGAATCCAGTTTGCACCCTTAGCATTGATTGGTACACCGTTAACGACAAACTCCATCGCCGAGCCATGCTCATCCGTTTGATTGTTCAGCCTTAACTCTCGCAAACCAATCGTGCGTGACAGTGATTGCTCACCACAAGCGACCGTTATCAGATAAAGATGCGCTTCGCCATAACCCGCAGGCCACCAGCGTTTTGGCTTGGAAATATGGAACTGACAGTGATAGTGACCACTTCCTTCGGTTTGAATCGATTGGCGCTGACCATCAAATTCAACAACAATTTCATGATGTTGGGTATCCGCTTCAACTTCGACTAAGACATCGATCTGCACACTGCCGTCAGCTTTCCATTGTTGCTCTGTCGCGAATCCTTTTAGCCACACATCTTCAACGACATCAATTAGAATCGGGTCATAAATACCAGAGACCATCAAGCAAATGCCCCAGTCCCAACCTGAATGACATTGGGTTTTACGAATCAAGTTCATGTGCGGGATCTGGTTGTTCCCCATCGCCGAAGGAATAGGGAATGGCAGTTTCTTTGCTCGCTCTGCACCTTCTAAGTCAACTCGCGCAAACTCAACTCGAATCGTGTTAGTGCCTTGTTTTAAGTAAGGTTTGATATCAATACGTTGCTGGGCAAACATGTTGCTGCTAGTTAGTGCTTGCTCACCATTGATATAAAAGGTCGCTAAGGTGTCTACACGGGTTAGCGTCATCCACACTTGTTTGGCAGAGAGCACAGAACCATCGACAGCAAACTCGCGTTCAATATGCCAATCGCATTCCTCAATCCAACGAACCTTGGATTCATTATCTGCCACATATGGGTTAGGAATAAGCTCTGCTTGCAAAAGTGCAGAGACATTATCGCCAGGCAAAGTCATCGGAATATTGATGTCTGGACGCTGTGGCGAGGTAAGTTGCCACTGTCCATTGAGTTCAAAATGAGCCATAGGGTAAGACCTTTAATTTTTATTAGAACAGGTTCGCTCAATGTAATCCTGCGGTGTCCTTACAAGAATAAAGGAAATGTCATTTACATACGAAATGCGGCGCACTTCACGCAAAAAATCTCTACCTAGAAATCAGTAATTTGCCGCTTACGTAGACAATTATTCTGAATCTACGGTTATATTGAGGTGCTCAACGTGCTAGTATCAGCGGCTTTTTGATCATCCTCACACTTTTCGACCTATTTGTGTGAGGGAAATGCACGGCTTCCGAGCCCTAAAAAGCGAAGTAATTATGTCAAATATGACGAATGCCGCCTCTCATGCTCCTATTCAGGAGGCAGACTATTCTGCGATTCATCCTCCTTCCCTTATCAAGCGCCTTGAACTCACTAACCCTGTATTTTGGTTAAGTGGTAGCTTCCTTACTGTCTTTGTTCTGCTCGCTTTAACAAATACAGAATCTCTGACCGCGATGGTCAACGCAGGCTTTGGGTTTGCGACTCAATACTTCGGTGCCTTCTGGCAAGTATTACTCCTTCTGAATTTCCTTATTGGTTTGGCTATTGCACTAGGTCGTACGGGTTACGTACGTTTAGGCGGTTTAGCGAGACCTGATATCGACACCTTCAAGTGGCTGTCGATCGTACTTTGTACCCTACTCGCTGGTGGCGGTGTATTCTGGGCTGCTGCAGAGCCTATCGCCCACTTTGTTTCTGCTCCACCTCTGTATGGCGAAGCGTCGCCAAAAGCATCTGCAATCAATGCACTTTCTCAGTCTTTCATGCACTGGGGTTTCCTTGCTTGGGCTATCCTAGGTTGTCTTTCTTCAGTCGTTTTGATGCACCTTCACTACGATAAGGGCTTACCACTCAAACCTCGTACCCTGCTTTACCCAGTATTTGGTGACAAAGCGATCAACGGTTGGATTGGCGACGTCGCTGACGCATGCAGCATTATCGCTGTAGCCGCAGGCACTATTGGCCCAATTGGCTTCTTAGGTTTGCAGATCAGTTACGCCCTGAACTCGCTATTTGGCTTACCTGATACCTTTGTTACTCAAAGCTTAGTGATCGTCGCTGCGATTTTGATGTACACCTTGTCTGCCCTAAGCGGTGTAAGTAAAGGCATCCAGCTTGTGAGCCGTTACAACATCGTGTTGTCTGTGGCTCTAATTGGTTACATCCTGTTCTTCGGCCCAACCAGCTTTATTGTCGATGGTTACGTGCAAGGCATTGGCCGCATGGTAGATAACTTCTTCCCAATGGCACTTTACCGTGGTGACACCGAGTGGCTAAGTTGGTGGACAGTCTTCTTCTGGGGCTGGTTCATTGGTTACGGTCCGATGATGGCAATTTTCATCGCGCGAATCTCACGCGGCCGTACAATTCGCCAATTAATCCTTTCTATCAGCATTGCTGCACCATTGATCACGTGTTTCTGGTTCAGCATCGTTGGTGGCAGTGGCTTGGCGTTCGAGCTAGAAAACCCAGGTTTGATTTCATCGGCATTTGAGGGCTTTAACTTGCCTGCCGTTCTGCTTGCGATTACTTCTGAGCTACCATTCCCGATGGTGATTTCAGTATTGTTCTTGATCCTGACCACGACGTTCATCGTGACAACGGGTGACTCAATGACATACACCATCAGTGTGGTAATGACTGGCTCTACAGAACCAAACGCAGTGATCCGCTCGTTCTGGGGCTTAATGATGGGTGTGGTGGCGATCGCGCTTATCTCGATGGGCTCTGGCGGTATCTCGGCATTGCAGTCTTTCATCGTGATTACAGCTGTTCCTGTGTCTTTCATACTGCTTCCAAGCATCTGGAAAGCGCCGAGCATCGCTAACCACATGGCGAAAGAACAAGGTTTGATTTAATACACAACCAAGACTTTCGCGTCACTAAATAAAAATCGGCCCTGATACAAGCTATGTATCGGGGCCGAATATTATGGGTTGGATGCAAACAGCTTCACTACTTTACAGATGAAGTTTACGCAGCTCTTTCTTATCCACTTTACCGACGCTGGTTTTCGCAATATCGTCAACCATCTTCACTTTCAGTAGTAACGCTTCTCTGGCTAGAATGCCTTTGCTGATGAAGTCTTTGGCGAAACTTAACAACTCTTTCTCCGTTACTTCTGCATCATCTTTTAGCGTCACTAATGCCAACGGCACCTCGCCCCATTTGTTATGAGGCATGCCAATCACGGCGACTTCCGACACGGCCTGATGCTGGTGTAGAATGTCTTCCAGCTCCAAAGAACTGACCCACTCACCAGAAATCTTAATCATGTCTTTTACGCGGTCGGTAATCTTGATAAAGCCTTCATGATCGATATGCGCGACATCGCCAGTGTGTAGGTAACCACCACGCCACAAGGCTTTAGAGTTCTTGTTGTCTTTGTAATAGCTCGGAGTCAACCAAGGAGCGCGAACCACAATCTCACCCGCACTTTCGCCGTCGTGGGGGAGCTTGTTCATTTCATCATCAACAATGTAAGCGTCTACCAGCGCGACTTTCTTACCCGTTTTAGAGCGGTACTCCGCTTGCTGATCGAGGTCGAGTTCGAGTTGCTCAGGAGTCAGTTGAACAATAGACAGAATTGGTCCTGTTTCGCTCATGCCGTAACCCGCAAACACATCAATATCGCGCTCAAGGGCTGATTTACACAATGCTTTCGGTAGCGCGGCACCACCAATCACGACTTTCCAACCAGAGAAATCCATCGACTTGGATTTTGGTGAGCTCAACAACAGATGCAGGATGGTTGGCACACAGTGCGAGAACGTCACCTTCTCCTGTTCAATCAAGTTAAGCAGAACATCTGGTACATATTTGCCCGGGTAGACTTGTTTCACGCCAAGCATGGTCGCCATGTACGGAAGCCCCCATGCGTGGACGTGGAACATTGGCGTAATCGGCATGTAGATATCACCTTGATGCAGTCGACCTTGTGACGCATTGGTGCCGATGGTGCTCAATATACCCATAGTATGGAGAACCAGTTGGCGGTGAGTAAAGAACACGCCTTTAGGGAAACCCGTCGTACCTGTCGTGTAGAAAGTGGTCGCAACGGTATTCTCATCGAAATCAGGAAAGTTGTATTCCGTACTTTCTTGCTCCAGAAGGCGCTCGTATTCACATTCATCGTTATCGCGCAAAACCACGTAACGCGTAACAGTGTCAATACGACCTTTGATCTGATCCAGAATTGGCAGAAATTCTTCGTTGATCAAGATAATGTCATCTTCCGCATGGTCGATGGTGTAAAGGATCTGCTCTGGAGACAAGCGTACGTTGATCATGTGTAGCTTTGCACCAATCATCGGGATGGCAAAGTAGCATTCAAGATAACGGTGTGAGTCATAATCCATTACCGCTACCGTATCACCTTTCTTCACGCCCATTTTGGTTAGTGCGTTTGCAAACTGTCTCACACGGTCATGAAACGTTTTATAGCTGTGACGACGGTGGTTCGCGTAGACGATTTCTTGCTCGGGGTTGAAAGCAACTGGGGAAAACAGCAAGTTTTTAATTAACAACTGATAATTGGATGGATCATTTACATACTGGTTCATATCGGGGATTCTTTTTGTATTTTTCTTAACGTTCGCTTTGCGCGAGTGGCGCTATTATCACTCAAAGACAAGACTGTATTCAGTACACAATATTGAGATCAGGTTCGAAAGACGCCATATATCTAAAGTACGCGGTTTCTAAAGTACCTCTGTATTGTAGCCTTCTATCACCAAGTCAGAAATGCTTCATCCCACGACTTAGTCATTAAGTTTTGTCATGGTCAGAAAAAGTGCAACGAAACCGTCACAGTTTGTCGTTAGCATACGTCCCACACTCGTAAACCTCGCTCTATACTGACCGACACGTTACATCGACCTCAATCCAAACTGTGAGAAGCCAACTATGTCCAAGCCTTTGTATGTTTTTGATCTGGATGAAACCTTAATCAATGCTGACTGCGCAATGATTTGGAATGAATTTATGGTTGAGAAAGGCATCGCCACTGCGTCTAACTTTATTGAGGAAGATAAGCGTCTAATGGGCTTGTATGCAGAAGGCAAAATGGACATGGAAGATTACCTAACGTTCTCCCTCAAGCCGCTAGAAAACATGCCTATTCAACAGGTCAACGCCTTGGTGGAAGAATGCGTTGAAAACCATATTCTGGCTAAACAATTCCCTCAAGCCAAAACACTGATTGAACAACTGTCTCGTGATGAGATTGATATGGTCATCATCTCGGCCAGCGTCACTTTTTTGGTTGAAGCGGTTGGTCGACGTATCGGCATCCCTAACGCGCTCGGGATTGATTTAGTCGAGCAAGGCAACGGCTACACGTCTGAAATAGAAGGCATCCCAAGTTATCGCGAAGGCAAAGTTACACGCTTAAAACAGTGGCTAGAGGCAAAACCAGAAACCTATTCAGACATCCATTTCTATACGGATTCGATCAACGACTTACCACTGTGTGAATACGCAGATCACGCCTATCTGGTCAATCCATGCCCTCGCCTAAAAGAGCACGCCGCTCGGCCGAATTGGACGGCGTTGAGTTGGGGTTGAAACCAGCCTCTCAAGCCGGCATCTATTAGACAAACCCATTCTTATTTCAATAAAGGGCAGTTTCTCCTGCTCTTTTTATGATCTCCCTTCACAAATTAATCACTTGATTAAATACTGATTAATTTTTCGAATGTCGCATGAGAAATCATCGCCTTATAATTAATCAAATGTTTAATATCTTGAGAGACGATTGTGACGGAAGCTCATCGAAGGGCGGGAAGACCCACAGATAAAATCGACGCACGGGAGAAGCTGATTTTCCATGCGCGCGAACTCTTCACCATTATGGCTTACGACAAGGTGTCTACTCGCCTAGTCGCGCAGAAAGCAGGGGTGAATGTGGCGATGATTCGCTACTACTTTGGCAACAAAGAAGGGTTATTTGAGACCATGCTGCGTGAAACGCTGTCACCGATGCAAAAGCAAATGCAGGCCTTATTGTCTGACAGTAATGAAAAGAACTTCCTCGACTTAATGCGTACCTACTATCGTGAGATGATCAAAGTACCGCAATTCCCCCGCTTGATTGCTCAAGTCATGCATATGCCCCCCTCAGAGACTCAACGTAAGTTACTAGAAAAAGTCTTTGCTGACATCAGCAAGCCGATGCAAGGCATTATGTTCGATAAGCTCATCGACAGTGGCGTTCTGCGCAAAGACGCCGACCCACAACTGTGCCGCGTTTCTTATATTAGTCTCATGGTGTTCCCATTTATGGCACCACCGGCCTTACTTGCGATTCATGGCATTGAGCTTTCTGAAGCCTTCTTGAACCGATTATTCGAACACAACATACAACTGATGAAACATGGATTTCTAGACTCGGGCGACCAATATGAAAATCAATAAAAAGCTTCTGTTCTTTCCTGCTCTTGCTGTCGGCGTCATTATCCTCTTTCTTGCGATTAGCCTTAAACCAGACTTACCCGTTAAACCCGCAGGTGATAGAGCAAGGCTGGTCGAGACAATTCCACTAGAGCTTAAGGCGATAGCACCTGTCGCAATTGGCTTTGGTAAAATAGCTCCGAAAGTTGAATGGAAAGCGATAGCCGAAGTGACCGGTAAAGTTGTTTACCGTCATCCGCAACTGGAAAAAGGACAGGTGTTGCAAGCAGGAACGGAAATCTTGCGAATCGATCCCCTCGATTACGAATTGAAATTGGTTCAAGCTCAAGCCGACCTCAAATCTGCCGAAACCTCTTTGGCTAAGCTGACTCAAGAAGAAGCCAACCTCAAAAGTACACTCAAGATCGAAGCAAACCGTTTGGTTATCGCCAACAAAGAGTTAGACCGTAAACAAAACCTGCGTAAGAAAGGCTTAACGTCTCAATCGGATGTTGATCAACAAGAGCAAAGCGCACTCTCTCAACGCAAATTAGTTTTGGACATCGAAAACCAAATCGGATTAATGCCAGATGAAAAGCGGGTTGCGGAAGCGTTAGTCAAAGTCAATGCATCAAAAGTTGACGAGGCAAAGCGCTCTCTCGATAAAACCATCATTACTCTGCCTTACGATTTGCGCATCTCGGAAGTCGAGATAGAACAGAACCAAGTAGTGAACCTTCAACAAACCATGGTGACGGCGCATGGCATTGACGTGATGGAAGTTGAAGCGCAATTGTCCATTCATGACATGCAGACACTGACTTCCAGTATTGGGGAATTTGGCCGTGATGAATCGGGTATTCCGCGCCCAGACATGTCAGCCATTCATGCCACGATTGAGCTTAACAGCGGCAATTTATCCGCAACTTGGCCAGCTAAAGTTGCTCGAATCAGCGAAACGGTAGACCCAAGCCAAGCCACCGCTGGAGTGATTCTGGAAATCGAACAAGACTACCGCTCACTCAATCCGACTTCTGCGCCGCCACTGGTTAATGGCATGTTTGTACGCTCGCTTATTGAAGGGCAAGAGAATCCGAGCTGGGTTATTCCTGAACGAGCCTTACATGGCGACAAAATCTACTTGATGGGTGAAGACAATCGCTTAAATATTGTGGCTGTAGAAGTTCTCTATCGCCGTGATAATCACGTGGTGATCGACGGCGATCTTGAGCAAGGTCAAAAGCTTATCATCAACGACCTGCTGCCTGCGATTAACGGTATGTTGTTAAAAGAAGCCGCACCTGAGTCAGAACAGAAAGCCGAGGAGTCTGATTCATGATCCGATTCTTCGCCAAACACCCAACCGCAGCCAACTTGTTGATGCTGACGCTATTAATATTGGGGATATCTTCACTATCTACGATTAAACGTGAAACCTTTCCGGAGTTTGATCCGCCCTACATCATGGCTGGCGTAGTTTACCCCGGAGCATCTCCACAAGAAGTAGAAGAGAGCATCTGTGTACGCATGGAAGACGCCGTCGATGGACTCGCAAACATTGAAGAGACGCAATGTGAAGCGATAGAAGGCTCAGCAAGACTGATTTTAAAGCTGAATGAAGATGCTGATATTGGCCGCATGCTGGTCGATGTACAAACTCAAATCAACTCTATTAACGACTTCCCTCAAGAGATTGAATCTCCAATGGTGCAAGAGCTTGATTGGAATGAGCCCGTTGTCGACGTTGCCATTACCGCAGACACCACATGGCCAGAGTTAAAAGCTTACGCAGAACAACTTAAGCGCACATTAAAGCTCGATTACGATGTGTCTTTGGTTGAAGTTGCTGGCTTCTCTGACCACCAATACAGAGTAGAGTTAGACACTCAAGCGATTCGCCAACTTGGGTTGAGTGTGGGTGATATCGCAGACCAAATTGGTCGTCAAAACGTCAAGTTGCCAAGTGGTAATGTCGAAACGCCGGATAAGAACTTTCTGATCCGCTTCGACGAACGACGCGTGACGCCGGAAGAGCTCGAGACTATCGTCGTGGGCTCTGGTCCAAATGGATCAATCATCCGTCTAAGAGACATCGCAACGATTACCGACCGATTTGAATTGGACGAACAGAAAGTCCTCTTTGATGGTCACCCTTCTGCCCTACTAAAAGTCAGCAAAAACAAAGAAGATGATGCACTGCGTATCAAGGAACGAGTTGCTCAGTTTGTCGAAGAACAACAAGCCATCGCGCCAGACGGTGTGATGCTACAAATGACCAATGACCTTTCATCCGTGCTTTGGGATCGCCTAACCATGATGGTCAAAAACGGTTGGCAAGGTATCATTCTGGTTTTCGCCACCATGTGGTTGTTCTTTAGTTTTCGCTACTCTTTTTGGGTCGCAGCTGGTTTGCCCGTAGCCTTCTTAGGTGGGTTATTTTTGATGGCGCAACTTGGCCTGTCCATCAACATCATGTCTTTGGTTGGGTTACTCATGGCCATCGGTATCATGATGGATGATGCCATCGTTATTGCCGAATCGATCGCCGCTCACCTCGACCGAGGAGAAGAGATCGATGATGCCGTAATTAAAGGGGTGAAAAAGGTACTGCCGGGGGGTAATTTCTTCCTTTTTAACTACGGTGTGTATTTTCGGTAGCTTGTTATTCCTGCAAGGTGAAATGGGTGCGGTACTTAAAGCGGTTCCTCAAGTTCTGATCCTCGTTTTGAGTTTGAGTTTGGTGGAAGCCTTCTTGATCCTACCTAACCACCTTTCTCATTCACTGCATAAACAAAAGCAAGAGCGAAAGACACCGAAGTTCAAACAAAAGCTGCTCGCTTCTTTTGAAAACTTCCGCAACACCACCTTGGTCAACGCAGTGGATAAAGTGGTCGAGTATCGCTATGCCTTTATGGGTGGTGTGGTTGCCTTGCTTCTTATCTCCGCTGCCACGTTAGTAGGTGGTTTGCTCAAGTTCCAACACTTCCCTGAACTGGATGGCGATATTGCAGAAGCGCGCATTATTCTCCCTCCGGGTTCTTCTCTGTCTCAAACTGAAGCCGTCGTCGATAAGATCGTTGCCTCCGCTCAAAAGTTAGATAAAGAATGGACAGAGAAAGTGGAAGACGGCAATCCATTGGTTCTACACATCACCAGTCAGTTCAACGCTAACGCCGACGCGAATGAATCTGGCCCTCACATTGCCACGGTACGTCTGGATTTACTTGGTGCAGAGAGTCGTAACACACTCATCGATGAATTTATCGATGCATGGCGCGAAGACATTGGTGAACTTGCCGATCCTATCTCACTGGTATTTAAACAACCGACCATGGGGCCGGGTGGACGAGCGATTGAAATTCGAGCGAAGCATGATGATCTGGATGCGCTCAAAGCAGCCTCTATCGATATTCAGCAATACCTGAATGAGTTTGACGGTGTCCATGGCGTATTGGACGACATGCGTATGGGTAAAGAAGAAGTCTTGGTTAAACTCCGTCCGGGCGCAGAAGCTTACGGGATTAACGGCCAACTCATCGCCAATCAATTGCGTGCAGCATTCTTTGGCCAAACTGCAGACGAGATCCAAGTTGGAGTAGAAAACATTTCCATCGAAGTTCGCCTCGATAAAGCACAAGCTGGTGACTTACAGCAATTGGCAAACTTCCCAATTATCTTGTCCGATGGCAGTCAAATCCCACTCGCGACCATTGCGACTTTGGATTTCCAACGTAATTACGTAAGAATCCAGCGCATTGATGGCTTGCGCACAGTGAGCGTATTCGGCGATATCGACAATACGAAAGCCAACTCGACAGCTATCATTCGTCAGTTCCAACAGGATGAAGCGCCAAAGCTTATGCAAAAGTATCCTGGCCTTCGTTTCGATTTTGAAGGTGAAGCCAAAGATACCGCTGAAACTGGCGCATCAATGGGTAAAGGCTTCTTGCTTGGTTTGTTTGGCGTGTTTGCGATTTTGAGTTACCAGTTCCGCAGTTATTTGGAACCATTCGTGGTCATGCTTGCGATTCCACTCGCCTTTATTGGCGTGGTATGGGGACACATCCTACTCGGTCACTCATTAAGTATGCCGAGTATGATGGGCTTTGTCTCACTAGCGGGGATTGTGGTGAATGACTCGATTCTGTTAGTTCAGTACATACGCCATCATGTCGATGAAGGAGATAATGTGCACGACTCGGTAGTCAAAGCCAGTCGGGAACGCTTTAGAGCAGTATTCCTGACATCAATGACCACTGCAGCAGGTTTGCTTCCGTTACTGACTGAAACCAGCCTGCAAGCACAGGTTATCCAACCACTGGTTATCTCCATCGTGTTTGGTATTTTCGCATCCACTCTGCTGGTGTTATTTATGATCCCTGCCGCGTATGCCATTTTAGCTGACTTCGGCCTAGTCCATAAACACGAAGAGATCTAAAACGACTGATAAGTAAATTTATCAAAATGAACAAGAGCGGCTTAGGTCGCTCTTTTTGTTTTCAGTGAAAAGCGTTAAAAACAACACAAACACTTAACAAATACAGGGTTATTATGTGGCATTAAGTGCAAATATGAACAATTGAGAATGCGGTATGTCGAGTTTTATATAACCAACCCCAATGATCACTATAGGATTTATGATAAGTTTTATTATCAAAAACGACATTTAGCACAGTATAAATACACACAGACAACACATTCACAATTTGAACTAACGATAATGAAATCATTGATTGAAGAATTAACATTTTAACAATGATTACAACAATGTTAACTTTAGCCTCGTTGGTCGCACTGGTGGTAAGCCTCTCACCAAGCCTATTGTCAGTATGATATGGACGTTCGACCATCTCCAAAATGAATAGACACCCAATTTGGTGCCCTTTTTTCGCCCGTGAAGGTATTCTTCGCGGGCTTTTTTCTATCTGCCGTATTTCTCCTACTCAGTTCCCAGTTTTAGCGCCCCCTCCTCAATCAACAGGCATAAAAAAGCCAACCCATTAATAGGTTGGCAAATAGAGCAACAAGGTTGACGCTGACTGCTCACTAACGTCGTGCTTGTATCGGATGCACTCTGGTTAATCACTCGTCCTTGTGACTAACACGGAATCTTTGTCGTCAGAGGTTATGACTTGGTTGCCTCTGTCTTCTGGCATTTGATCTTTACCAGTTGAGCTTGTTGTTCTTTGATGTGTTTAACAATGCGTTCATCGCGTTCATCAATAACGTCCATGTTCATTTGTTGGATGTCCGCAACCGCCTCATGCTTCATTGTTGTAAATTCTTGACGTAAATCCGCACTCCACTCTTCTTTGTCTAGAGTGTTAGCAGCAGCGATTGGTGATGACATTACAGCAATAAGACCTAGAGTAGATAGAAATACGCTTTGCATAATAAGCTCCTTAGGGATTAGCAGTTCATTGGGTTGCACTCTATACATTGCACATAGGATGCCAACTTTTTAAACCTTTAATATCAACAACTTAAACAAAAGTTTATTTTTCCACCATCTGCTCAATGGCGAATTTCACACACACAGTGTTAAATTAACCAACGATATTTATGAATATTTAACCATTCACTCAACTTATAGTATAGATAGTCCATTTCAGTTCGCTTAAGGCACAAAAAAGCAGCCCGAAGGCTGCTTAGATTTCCGCTTTAGGTGAAACTAGCTTTGCGTGCTTTCGTTGCCGACAGTGTTTGATGACTGTGATTTGAACTTACCTATCAAGCGACCAAAGAATCGTTTAATAATGCGGAAGATGTTTTTAATATCCTCTAGCATCAGGTACAAACAAGGTACCAGAATCAAGGTAAGGACAGTTGCAAACAGAACGGCAAAACCAAGCGCGACCGCCATCGGAATAACAAAACGCGCCTGCAAACTGGTTTCAAACATGATAGGAAGTACACCAGCGAAGGTGGTAATTGACGTCAGCGTGATCGCTCGAAAACGTGCACAGCCAGCTTCAACAACCGCCTGCTTAATGCTCATGCCTTTTTCTCGCACTTGGTTAACGTAATCTGTCATCACCAAAGAATCGTTGATAACCACACCCGCTGCCGCGATTAAACCAAATGTCGACATCATGCTGATGTCCATATCCAGCCAGAAATGTCCCCAAATCGCGCCCGTTAAGCTAAACGGAATCACCGACATGACGATAAGCGGTTGGGTATAGCTCTTAAGCGGCACGGCCAGCAAGATGTATACGATGATCATGCCTGCAATGAAGAACATGATTTGCTCGTTACGCTGCGCAGCTTGCTCTTCGATGTCACCACCCAATTCCGTTTTCACGCTTGGGAAGGCTTGCTTCATGTCCGGTAAGATGTTGTCGTCGATAACTTTCACGACTTCTTGAGGTTCAACCAACTCTTCATCTATAGAGCCATAGACATAAACGGTTTGATAACCGCCTTCACGTCGAATGGTACTCACACCCGGTTGCTCGTTGATCTTCACCACATCACCAAGCATGACCTTTTTGCCTGCTGGTGTGGTAATCACAGCGTAACGCAGTGATGAGAAGGCTTCACGCGTCAGTTGCGGGTAACGCACCATAACCTTAATTTCTTCGCCATCACGAATAATGCGCTGCGCTTCACCACCGTAGAAACTGCCACCCACTTGCTCTGCGATCATCGTGAGATCCAAGCCCAAATCATAAGCAACAGGAGCTAGTGATAGCAGTACCTCTTTACTACCGGAATCGATAGACGAAGAAATATCGTACAGACCTTCTTCTTGCTGGAGGCGACCAATCAAGTATCGACCCGCTTCGTTTAGCTCGTTAATGTCCGAACCAAACAGCAAGTAGCCAAACTCGTCGCGGTCACCGCCACCTGCACTTTGCTCGCGGATCTTAAAGCTCTTCATGCCCGGAATAACTGGCATTGCCTCACGCCAGCGACGTGCAAGTTCAAAGGTATTGAATGGACGCAGTTCTTCATCCACAAGCGGTACAAGAATACGACCTTCAGTACGACTTCGGTTATAAGAAAGCACATCACGAATCATCCCCTGACCATGCTCATCAATGATCTGGTTTTCGATTTTCTGCATCACGCCTTCAATGGTTTTTAACGCATTGATGGTTTGCTCGCTCGATACCGTGTCATTCATCTCGATCGTAATCGCCGGATAATCCGTTGGTACTTTCGGGCTTGGAATCACACGCACGTAGTTCGAGCTAACTAAAGCAGCACTAATCAACAACAGACCACAGAAAAAGGCAAACACGGTCCAACGCCAATGAGTACAAACCTTAACGAAGCTTCGGTAAGGACCATTAACAAAGCCGAAGAAGCGCTTGTTGAAATTATCACGCCAACCACCAGGCTTAATCGGTTTGAAATTAGTATGCGCTAAGTGAGCGGGAAGAATCAGCTTCGATTCAATCAAACTAAAGATTAGACACAGGATCACCACACCCGCAATGCCGTAGAAGAAGGCACTATCAATCCCACTTGAGAGTAGGAATGGGGCAAACACCGCTATCGTGGTTAACACACCAAAGGTTGCCGGAGTCGCGACACGCTTAACACCCGTCACAACGTTCTCAACACCACCGCCCTTCTCTTCGATCTCACTGTAGGCACTTTCCCCGGTTACGATGGCGTCATCCACCACGATACCGAGCACCATGATAAAGGCAAACAAAGACACAATGTTCACGGTGATACCCAGCATTGGCATCATCATTACTGCGCCTAAAAAACACACTGGTAGCCCCAACATCACCCACATTGCTAAGCGGAAACGAAGGAATACCGAGAGCATGATGGCAACCAACGCGGCACCTTGAAGAAGGTTTTTCAGCATCATGTCGAGACGACCATTTAGGTAGTAGGTCATATCAACGAGAACTTTCAGTTGAATGTCATCAGGTAAGTTTTTGTTCTTTGCTTCGATGTAGTTACGAACGGATTCAGCAACTGGGATGATGTTTTGATCACGCGTGGCTTGAACCGCCATGTAGATCGCGTTTTGCCCCGAGTATTCGAAGTAACGGTCTTCTTCTGTGAAGCCGTCTTTAATCGTTGCGATGTCTTGTAGCAGAACTTTTGCACCGTTTGCGCCAAGCTTAACTGGAATATTGCGGAACTCATCACCACGGTAGTATTGGTTCTCAATACGTACTGCGATCATGCCTGCGTTGGTTTTTACTTCACCTGCAGAAAAGTTCGCTGAGTAACGACGAATCGCGTTGCTCACATCACTTAATGTTAAGTCATATTTACGAAGAATCAGCGGATCAACTTCGATAGCAATCTCTTCTTCTGGTGCATTGAGATCCACCAGCATGACATTTTTCAGTTGCAGTAATTCGTCTTCGACTTGTTTAGCGATAGGTTTGAGCTCTTCCAGTGGTCTATCGCCCACCAAGCCCATTTCTATCACCTCTTGTCGCCATTCCACCTGATAAACGTTGATGGGTTCCATGCCTGCAGGAAGGTTAGATAAGGTATCTACCCGTTGCTTTACATCGTCCAATACGCGTTTGATGTCAGCATTCACATCCACTTCTATCGATACATAAGCGCTGCCTCGAGAAGCTCGTGCCACGGTCTTTTTGATGCCAGTGACGTCTTTGATCGATTCTTCGACTTTAACCAAGATACTCTCTTCAATCTCTTGCGGAGAGGCACCAGGATAAGCCGCTCGAATGTTGATGTAGTTAACTTCAACGTTCGGGAACATTTGTCGTTGAATGAACATGAAGCTCACGATACCCATCACGATGATGAACACCATCATTAGGTTCGCGGCGACAGAGTTATTCGCAAAATAGGCAATGATGCCCTTTTGTTGATTCTCTTCCATGATTGACTCCTACTTACTGTACGACGGTTTCGGAGTCGTCATTCTTTTTTGCGACTTGGACAGCCATGCCTTTTTGCGGGTACTCAGGTAACGTCAGAACCAGCTTGTCTGATTGCTCAAGACCTTCCCCCACAAGTAGGAACTCACCTTCTGCACGAAGTACATTGACGGTTCTCGGTTGCAGTTCGTTTTCGCCATTCACGACCCAAACGGTGCGGTTCTTAACTAGCTCCTGAGGGAGACGATAAATGTGCTTGAGTTCTTTACCGGTAAAGCTCACTTCAACGTATGAACCAAACTTAATAGGTGGCTGATTGTTGTCTAGACCATACGGGTCACGAACTTGAATCACCATATTGATCATGCGCGTCGCGCTGTCGATCATGCCGAGATCACGAACCACTTTACCTTCACGCGTCGTCGATAGAATGCCTTGCTGGGTTACAGTCGCACGTAGCTCTTTCAAAGATTCAGGAAGGAATGCACTGTCAAAACCAGCGATAGGAACGTGGATCTCCGCCACTTCGATATTGTTCAAGGTTGCAACGCGAGAGCCGGAAGAGACAAACTGCCCCACACCGATATCACGCTCAACAACAAGTGCATCGTATGGCGCAATCACTTTACAGTTTTCTAGGTCACGGTTAGCTCGCTTCAACGCTGCTTGTGCAGACTTAACTTGCGCCTGAGCACTCAAGACATGGGGCTTGCGTAGGTAAAGGTCTGTGACTTGCTTGTCGCTTAACTTTTTCGCTTGGCGTTTTGCGACTTCCGCTTTGGCTTGTTCCTCGATCAACGCAGCACGTGCACTTGCCAAGCCCGCTTCTGCTTGTAGAACAGCTGCTTCATAGTTATCACTTTCAATCGTGAATAACACTTCACCACGCTTTACGATTCCACCCGTCACAAAATTTGGGTGCCAACTGATCACTTCGCCGCTAACTTGCGCTGCTAAGTGCGTTTTTTCGAATGGACGCATTTCACCGTGACTGGTGATAACAACTTTATGATCGGTAGGAAAAAGTGAAGAGGTTTGTACTGTGGGTTCAGTAATGGTGTCTTTGATTGACTCTTTTTCGGGCGCAGTAGCGGCAATCGCGGCATAACCCGCATAAGAACCACCAACTACGACGAAGGGTAAAAGCCAACGTAATACTGGTTTTGCTAACATCAAAAATCCTTTTTTATTTTTGTATTCTCCTGTTCATCCCCGTCAGGCCTTCGCCTTAGAGCTGAATTAACAAACGGAACGTTCGATAACCCAAACTCCTACTCCCCGCGGACAAACAGTGAGTGTTTGCATCTGAAATAGACAACTTTATAAGAGCGCCGTGCTTCCGCTGTGTTTCGCGATTATCAATCACAAAAGAACTATCCATGGCAAGTTAATAAAATTAACAAAAACTTAACCATCTCCGCAAGTTACGACCTCTCACGCTCACTGTTTATACGCAATCGTCATGCCAAACGTTTACCCTTTAAATATCAATAAGTTAAGCTGAAACGGTAATTTTTCTCAGTGCAGTGTTGGTAATTACCACCAGATATTAGTGATATTGACCATTTCCGAGCAAAACATAAGTAAAAAACATGATATTGTCCGCCCGAATAATATGCTTTCCAAAAACCATATCGAGTCATTCCGATTCGGTTGCTTTATTAAGAAATCTGCGACTTGGCTACAATCACTCGCGTTACCCAGATTTAAAGCTTGATATATAATCAAAGAGTTACGTTGTGTCTTAACAAGGAAGTGTGCATTGCTACGTTCTCTCTCTAAAGCCTTACTCGGTTCAATGCTTGTACTTGTCTCGGCTTGCTCCTCAATTCAGCCAAGAGATCCAAGTGAGAAATCCACCAGTTTTCAGTTCGGGTATCAAAGCGACTCATCTTTGGCAGAATTTTTTGAAAGCTACGACAAAGACCCGAACTCAGACACTGGCTTTTACCCTCTTAATCAGGGAAACGATGCGCTATTAGCTCGAATCGCACTGATTGAATCTGCCGAAAAAAGCCTAGATTTGCAGTACTACATCTACCGCAGTGATGAAACCAGTCAGCTAATGACGTGGCGTTTGTATGAAGCAGCAAAACGTGGTGTACGCGTTCGCCTGCTTCTAGATGACATGCAAAAGCGAAACGATGCAGGAATGGCAGAGCTGAACGCTCACCCAAACATCGAAATCCGACTGTTTAACCCACACCAATATCGAGATGCGCGTGTATTTGCACTGGCAAGTGACTTTGACCGCCTTAATCGTCGCATGCACAACAAGGCTCTGATTTCCGATAGTGTGTCTGCCATTGTCGGCGGCAGAAACATTGGTAATGAATACTTCTCTTTCGAGTCCAATGTCGAGTTTGGTGATTTCGATTTGATGCTTTATGGCGAGGCTGTGACGCAAACGGCGGACCAATTCGATTTGTATTGGAATAGTCTCTATGCCATCCCAATGGAATGGATTGTGCCTGAGTCTGAAAAAGTGGCAGACGATACGATTCAAGCGCAAGTAAAAAAACTCAAATTGGAAGAGAAGTTTTCTACCGGTCCCTATAACTTCAAAGAGTTAGACCTGTACGAGGAGCTCCAACAAGGCAAACTGAAACTGTATTGGGGACAAGGCCAAGTATGGTTCGATTTACCCGATAAGATTGCCACTCAAGAAAGCCAACTGGTCGCAAACTTAGGTGAACTCCTTGAGAACGTTGAAGATTCTTTTGTTCTAATTTCCCCTTACTTTGTGCCGACAGAATCCGGAACAAAAGCTCTGACTGATGCGGCAAAACGCGGGATAGATATCACCATCGTGACGAATAGCTTGGCATCAAACGATGTATTTGCTGTGCACGGTTGGTACGCCAAGTACCGAGAAGATTTGGTCAAAGCGGGCATTAAACTTTGGGAAGTAAAAGCCAGTGCGAAAATTAAAAGTAAATGGAGCTTAACCGGTAGCAGCCGAGCGAGTCTGCACGCCAAAGCCATGATGATCGATGGGAAAACCTTGTTTGTAGGTTCGATGAACTGGGATCCGCGTTCGGCTGAGCTCAATACAGAGATGGGCGTAGTTATAGAGCAACCAGAGTACGTGCAAAAACAACAAACCGTTTTGCCAGAGCAGTTGAAAGAAAATGCCTATCAACTCATCATCAAAGATGGTGATATCGCATGGATTGATCAAGCTACAGGCGAAGAATTTGATTCAGAGCCAGAAGCCAGTGTGTGGAGAAAAATGGGCGCTTGGTTCTCGGGCATCCTGCCAATCGAGGATCAGCTTTAGCTTCCCAGCGAAAGATGAAGTCAACTAGTCTAAATCAAAACGCTATTCAACACTGAGTAGCGTTTTTTACGCATAAGAAAGGAATCTCAATGTCAGTAACATGGAACGAATACTATCAAAAGGTTGCGAGCCAACCTCACCGACCAAACGTAGAACGTGCCGCCAATCTGCTTACGCTCGACAACAAAATCGCCATTGATGCAGGATGCGGTACCGGTCGAGATTCCAACTACCTCCTCAATCAAGGCTTTACCGTTTACGCGTTTGACACTCATCAAGATGCGGTGGAAACTTGCTTGACGCGTTTCGAAGGCAATCCTAACTTTTCCATATCGCAGTCTTGCTTTAGTGACTTTGATTACCCGCAATGCAGCTTGTTCATTGCCAGTGCGAGTTTGTTCTTTTGCCCTAGTGAGCACTTTGAAAGCGTGTGGCGAAGAATCGACTCAGCCTTAGTCTCCGGCGGTGTTTTTTGTGGGGATTTACTGGGCGTGAAAGACTCTTGGGTCAAAGCCAAAACGCATCCAGACATCAGTGCGTTCACCAGAGAGCAAGTCGAAGCATTGTTTGAAGGATATGACATTCTCCACTTCCATGAGCGGGATGAAGATGGCAGCACTGCTCTCGGCAATGCAAAACATTGGCACATGTTCAGCGTCACTGCGGTCAAACGTTAATTCGTTACTCTTATTCGTATTAAAAGGAGTGTTATGTACCATTTCCAAGGCGTCACATTAAGACGAGCCGTTCCGGAAGAAGCCAAAGCGCTCTATAAGCTCATCACTGAGGATGAACGCTGGGCGCAATTCAACGGTCCTTACTTCCCTTATCAAACACCGACATTAGAAGGCTTTCGTAACCACACCTTTCAACGCCTACTGAAAGGTGAAGACATGTTATTGATTGAGTTCGAAGGTAAGCCCGTTGGTTCAGTGAGTTGGTATTGGGAATGTGAGAGCACTCGCTGGCTTGAAGCTGGCATCGTCATTTACGATTCAAACTCTTGGGACAAAGGGTTGGGGTTTTGTGCGCTAGTACCTTGGATTAGCCATATATTCGAAACCCAAGACATAGCACGAGTTGGTTTAACAACGTGGTCTGGTAACCCAAGAATGATGCGTTGCGCAGAAAAGCTTGGCATGCAACAGGAAGCCCGGATTCGTAAAGTACGTTACTACCAAGGCGAGTACTACGACTCCATCAAATACGGCGTATTAAGAGAAGAATGGCAAGCGCTGCTCCAACAACTCTATAGCCAAGAACAATTGGCGTAAATCATCGTATTTAATGAAAAAGCTTGGCAACGCGCCAAACCTTTGTAGTTGGGTTACTTGGATATAGGGTAAACCGCTCTAAAACGCTCAAGCACCAATAAACGTTGATCGTGCCACTCGATGCCAAGCTCCTCACATTCCGCTTTAAAGAATTTAGTGTGCGCTTCTCGCCACCAAGCTATCGAGCGGTCGCCCTCCCCTTCAGCTTGGGCAAATTCTTCACTCACGTCCGAATATCGGCAGGTACTGACGTCTGTAATTTGAATAATACAAACAGGTTCGCCGCCCCAATTGGTCACCACTTGTAAGTGCCCGACTTGAGGCATCACCTCTCCGTGTTCGCTGTACCAGAGCTCCATACTACAAGAGGCCGTTTTCTGGCCAATTCTAACCAGCTCAGCACAAGTATTGGCGTTGTACTCGTCAGCACAATAATAATCAGCGCTTACTGAGGGAATCGCTGCTTGCGCTTGTTCAGAGAGCGTCTCCATATAATGGGTAAGATAAGCTTGTGCTTTGGCGTCCATACTTCTGTTCCTTGGCTCTGCTTTTCCATCGCTTTACTAACCGGAAAGAGTATCCATTCATGATCAAAAGAACAAGATATGAGCCCATCAGAACACTTTATAAAACAAGCATTTTTCATCTGATTTTTGCTAAACCTAGTCTGTATTTGCTATGGTTTCAGAGATCCATCCATTCTCGACGCAAAAGGACGTTCTATGCGCTTATTCATCGGCATCTTCTTCGCTGCTCTGCTCTCCTTTCCAACTCTTGCATCAGAAGAAAAATACTCAGAGTCCGAGATGCTAGACAGACCATTGATGGAACGCTACATCCTCGATGAACTGAAATCACTGCGTCAGGAACAACAAGATCTGGAGCGACGAATGATCGTCGAAATCACCGATCGTGAACTGACTGTCGCGGACAAATCGTTGAACTACGCCAACGTAACGGTCACTTACTTCTTCTACATCATTGCTGGTGTCGCTTCTTTGATCGCCTTTGTTGGTTGGCAATCTCTTCGCGAATTTAAGAACAACACCACAGAAATGGCGGACAAACGCCTCGAAAAAATTGCTCAAGAATATGAGAAAAAATTCCTAGAATTAGAACGCGATTTAAAACGCAAAACGCGTATCATCAGTGAGAACAACAAAGAGATTGAGAAAATCAACGAAATCCACAACTTATGGTTGCGTGCACAAAGCTCACAAACACCTGAGCAGCGTATCGATATTTACGATGAGATCTTACTAGTTCGACCTGGAGATTTAGAAGCACTTACATACAAAGCAGACGCAGCAATGGAAATCAAAGAGTACCACTGGGCATTGAGCTTATGTAACAGAGTTCTGGAAGTGGACGATACGAACGGCCCAGCCCTTTACCAACGCGCTTGTGCCTACTCTCGTTTAGGGATTGAAGAGCAAGCGATTGAAGACTTAGAGCGTGCGATTGATACCAGCCCTTCCATTCGCGATCTGTTAGCGGAAGAACAAGATCTCGAGCTGCTTCACGGCAATGAGCGCTTTGATCAGCTCTTAGCAAGCAGCACGCCTGAGTCTCAAGCATGAGCAGCCACTTTAACCTCGAAGATGCCAGCCAAGTTTTAGTTGGCGCTTTTGCTCTCGCCGTCCCAATTTCTTTCTCGGAAGAAGCGTGGCGCTTGGGTGAAAGCTTGCCGATGTTGAATTTGCTGATGCTATTCAGCTTGTCGGTACTCTTCTTAGGTTTTTTCGCTTATCAAAGCGTATTTCAAAGCAACATAAAAACGCGCGTTGCCGTTTTCATCTTTCGTGTGGTAATTGCCTACTTCATCGCCGCTGTGGTGGTGGCTTTAGTGCTATTCTGCATCAACAAACTTCCTTTATTCACCGACCCACTTATCGCCCTCAAACGGGTGATTGTGATTACTATGCCTGCTTCAATGGGCGCGATTGTGGTGGATAGTTTCGATAAGGAATAACCAGCTCAGCCGTTGTTATGACTCTTGTTCGTCGAGGGTCAGGTTCGAGCCAGCATGATCTTTACCGAGCACATCTTCTGGGTTTCTTAATGCACAAGTTTCTAGTGAGAGACACCCGCAACCAATACAACCTCCCAAATCGTTTTGTAGCGCTTTGAGCTTTTGAATCTTTTGTTCTAACTGCTCATGCCAATGACTGGCCATGGTTTCCCATTGCTGCTTGTTTGGTGCTTGATGCTTGGGCAGCTCTTCTAATGCCACTTTGATCTCTTCTAACGACAATCCAACTTGCTGCGCTGCTTTGATCACAGCCACACGACGAAGTACGCTGCGATGGTAGCGACGTTGATTACCTTGATTTCTCCAGCTTGAAATCAATCCCTTCTGCTCATAAAAGTGCAGCGCTGATACCTTCACTCCAGAGCGCTTTGCCACCTCGCCTACGCTGATTTCCATTTCTTCATCCTTTTTCTAAAAGTGCTTTACCTCAAGTATGCTTGAGGTTCAAAGTTACACCACGTTAACATATTCAAGCAGACAAAAACGAAGAAATTACAATCATTTCAACGATGCTTGGTGCGATATGATTTCCTCTCACAAACCAGAACCGCACATCCATATAGAGATGCAATCCTTAATGAAGTAAATTAGAGATTCTCATCTTGCTCAATAAACGCAAAGGAAAGCGCAGTGAACTTAAGACAACTGGAAGTCTTCTATGCCATCATGCAAACCGGAACAGTCTCTGGCGCTGCACGTTTGTTACATGTCTCTCAACCAAACGTCACTCGGGTGCTTGCGCATACGGAACAACAACTTAGCTTTACTTTATTCGAACGCGTCAAAGGTCGCTTGGTGCCAACGCAAGAAGCCAAAGCACTGTTACCAGAAGCAGAGAAGGTCTATCAGCAACTCGGCCAATTTCGCTCGCTCACCAATAAGGTGAAACAAGGCACTCAACACTTGAGAGTTGGAGCTCCCCCCGTATTGGCTTCCCAATTGCTTGCTCCAACCGTTGCCACTCTTTCCAAGCAACAAGGTATCTCGTTTGAACTACTAACGGCAAACCGTGATGAGCTATGTTCAGGCTTGCTTAAGCACGAATTGGATGTGGCGATTGCCTTTGGTGAAGAAGCCCCTCCCGCGATTTTGAGTGAGGTTTTACTTAAGCAACAACTTGTTCTAATTGCGCCAAAAGAAGCGCTCAATTCGGACGACGAGACCATTTCGTTTGATGATTTGATTCAGCACGACTTGCCAATCATCGGCTTGGACAGTCGTGACCCGCTTGGTTTATTGCTGCACCAAACCTTAACCGCTCGCGACGAACACTACCAACATCCAATTACGGTGCGCAGTTACGCGGCTGCGGCAGAGTTAGTCAAACACCACGCGGTTTTCGCCATTGTTGATCCTTGGACCGCAAAACAATATCAGCATGATGAAGCAGTCAGCGTGCGCTCACTCTCTCCTACATTGTCGTTTTCAGTGTCAATCTTATTTGCCGAGCACACCCCACAGTCCATTTCTACCAAGCTATTTATTGATTCCGTAAAGCATAAGGTGAATCAGTAAGTTAGTGCTTACCTTTGTCCATAACTTCAAGTTATAGGTGCGCAACAAATAGGCATTCGGCTTCCCTCTTCAAACTGGCTACATTGTTTGAAAACGCCATTACTTGAAAACGTATTGTTTGAAAACATATTGAATGACAGAGGGAACCATCATGCAAATCGCTCAACCTTACTTACTATTTCTCGGCGACGTCACCGACCCACTCGCCGCAAAAACCGCGCGAGGCATTCATCAATGGCGTCCTGAAATTTGCTTAGGGCAACTTCGCCTTACGTCAGAAACCGTCTCCCTAGGTTTAACAGATATGACGCTGCATCAAGCTCAGCAGCAAGGTGCAAAAACCTTGGTGATTGGCACAGCAAATCCTGGTGGTGTTATTCCTGAATCATGGCAGGCGACATTACTAGAGGCAGCGGAAATGGGGTTTGAAATTGCATCAGGTATGCACCAACGTCTTTCTGAATTTGCGCCTTTGAATGACTTACAGCAACGTGACTTAACCAAGTTGCACGATGTACGCCATTACGATGAACCGTTGAAAGTGGGCAATGGTAAGACGCGCTCAGGTAAACGCTTACTAACGGTTGGCACCGATTGCTCGGTTGGCAAAATGTTCTCAGCCCTCGCTATTGAGAAAGCCTTACAGCAATCTGGTTGTAAAGCTGAGTTCAAGGCCACAGGTCAAACAGGCATCTTAATCGCGGGCAGTGGTATTTCGATTGATGCGGTTGTCGCGGACTTTATCTCTGGTGCGGTGGAAGCCATTAGCCCTGAGTTTACAGACCATAAATGGGACATCATTGAAGGGCAAGGTTCACTATTCAATCCGTCTTTTGCTGGCGTGAGTTTAGGCTTGCTTCACGGCGCACAAGCAGACGCTTTGGTATTGTGTCACGAGATCGGTCGCCCGCACATTCGCAACCTTCCTCATGCTAAGTTGCCAACGATTGAACAAACCATCGAAGCGAATTTACAAGCTGCACGTTTAACAAACTCTGACACACGTCTTGTCGGAATCTGCTTGAATACTTCTGCAATCAGTGAAGATGATGCCGCACAGCTTTGCCAAGACTGGACTGAGAAATACCAAGTACCAGTGACCGATCCTGTGCGTTTTGGCGTAGAGCAAATTGCTCAACACATTATTGCGATTTAAGTTGCGATTTAAGGATTGTAGACGCGATGAAAATTCATGTAGAGCCCGTCACCATTGCGATGGCGACGCCTTTCCGTATCTCCCGTGGCAGTCGAACCGAATGTCACGTGGTGCGAGTAACCATAGAGCAGAACGGCATCAGCGCCCAAGGTGAATGTACGCCTTATCCCCGTTACGGCGAGTCGGTGGAATCGGTGATCAAAGCCATTTTTCAAGCCGCCCATGAATTGCAAGGTTTGTTTGCCGGAGGTGATGCGAATATTGTCTCCCTCAGAGAAAAGCTCCAAACCCTTCTCCCTGGTGGTGCGGCACGTAATGCACTCGACTGTGCGATGTGGAACTTACAAGCTAAGCTAGCGGGCAAGCAACACACTCAAGATTTATTTGAACTGCCAGCATCGATTGTCACTGCGATGACTGTGTCGATTAACACGCCAGAGGCAATGGCAAACCAGGCCCGTAGTTATATCGAACAAGGCGCAAAACTACTTAAAGTGAAGCTCGATGGCGAACAAGTGATTGAGCGTGTTCGCGCAGTTCGTGAAGCGGCAGGCGATGCGATGATCGTGCTGGATGCGAACGAAGCATGGCAAGAACTGGATTTAGACGCCACCTTTGCCGCGCTAGCGCCATTGAATATCGCAATGATTGAGCAACCTTTGCCATCGAATGACGATGACAAGCTAAAAGACATTTCGCACCCTATTCCACTTTGTGCCGATGAAAGTTGCCATACGCGCCAACAATTGCATGAATTGGTAGGCAAATACGAGATGGTCAACATCAAGCTCGACAAGACGGGTGGTCTAACCGAAGCCCTACTGCTTGCAGAAGAAGCGAAACGCCTTGGCTTTACCTTGATGTCTGGTTGCATGCTAGGCACTTCATTGGCGATGCGAGCAGCACTACCTATCGCTGTTCAATCGAAAGTGGTCGACTTAGATGGTCCGGTTTTACTGGGTCAAGATGTTGAGCCTGCTTTGGTATATCGAGAAGGTGAAATCGTCCTGTAAAGGATCAGTGATCACCCCATCACCCATTTCATGACCTAGATTAAAAAACAATCACCGTCAGCATGAAATAAGTCACATAAATTACGGGGTTATTACGGCATGCTAATACCGTAGTAACCTCTAATGCGCTTTTTCAGCAAGGTGGTGGTTGTATGTATAGAGTCATCCGAAAAATGACATGGAAGACGAAAAGGCGGTAAACCCGCCCTACTCCAATGCAGTTCGTGCCTGATATCAGGTTTGCTTTGGAACCGTTGATTGGCCGCTAAAGGCTCACTCGGTTTCGCACGTCATTTGCAAGGAGGCTCTATGCCTATCAATAAGATCCGCAACGTCGCCTTTGTCGGTCAAACGGGTACCGGCAAAACCACACTGATAGAAAAACTGCTCTACACCTGCCAAGCTACCAACCATTTAGGTTGTGTGGAAAAAGGCGATACGGTGACCGATTTCGACCAACAATCCATCCAATATCAACACAGTATCGAAGCCACCCCAGTCGCCCTAAGTTGGAATAAACATCGCCTTAATCTCATCGACACTCCGGGACAGAACGAATTACTCGGACGCACGCTCAGCGTATTCCCTGCCGTGGAAACTTCAGCGTTGATCATCGACCCTCAAATGCCCATCAACCAAACAGCTGATCGCTTATTTACCTTCGCGAAACAGCAACAAAAATGCCAGATGATCATCATCAACAAGCTAGACAATCACGGTAATAAGCTTGAAGCCGTGATGGAAAACATCATTGAGCATTTTGGCGATAACTGTTTACCAATCAACTTACCTTCAGCCGATGCCAAATCCGTGGTCGACTGTTATTTTGAGCCAGAATTAGAACGTGACACTTTGCTTTCACGAGTTGAAGATGCTCACGAAACTCTGATTGATCAGGTTATTGAGGTCGATGAAGCCTTAATGGAACTCTATCTCGAACAAGGCTCAGAACTGACAGCAGAACAACTGCACGACCCATTTGAGGAAGCGTTAAGAACCGGACACGTGATCCCAATTTGTTTTGTTTCTTCTGAAACGGGCGCAGGCGTCGAACTGCTCTTAAGAACGTTGGCAGAAATCATGCCGATGCCAAATGAAGGTAACCCACCACTGCTTGAAAAAAATGGCAAAAAGGTCAAAGTAAATTGTGAAGCACTCGAACGCAGCGTCGCGCATGTATACAAAATCAGCGTCGATCCTTACATGGGTAAGTTAGCCTATTTGCGCGTCTATCAAGGCGAAATAAATGCCGGTTCTCAACTCTACATAGGCGAAAACAACAAAGCATTTAAAGTCGGACACCTATACCAATTGCAAGGCAAAGACCGTAGTGAAATCCCTAAAGCGCTGGCGGGTGATTTCTGTGTGTTAGCCAAAGTGGATGAGCTCGAGTTTGATGCCATTGTGCATGACTCCCATGAAGAAGATGGCGTTCAACTTAAAACACTTAACTTCCCAGATTCCATGTACTCACTGTGTCTCAAACCGATCAAACGAGGCGATGAGCAAAAGCTCAGCGATGTGCTTAACAAAATCGCCAGTGAAGACCCATCGCTTAGAATTGAACATCGCGCACGCACCAACGAGACCATCATTAGTGGACAGGGTGAATTCCACCTCAAAGTGGCATTAGAGAAAATGTTCAATGTTTACAAGCTGGAGGTTGAAACCAGCCAACCAAGTGTCGAGTATTTTGAAACCATTACTAAGCCTGCTGAAGGGCATTACCGCCATAAGAAACAAAGTGGCGGAGCTGGTCAGTTTGGTGAAGTGCAGTTAAAAGTGCGCCCCCTAGAACGGGGAACTGGCTTTAAGTTTGTGAATAAAGTGGTCGGCGGAGCGATTCCAACCTCACTTATCCCTGCAGTAGAAAAAGGCATTGTACAAGCTCTTGAAGAAGGAGCTATTTCTGGTAATCCAATCAAAGATGTCGAGGTAACGGTTTACGATGGTAAATACCACTCGGTTGATTCAAAAGAGATCGCCTTTGTGATCGCCGGTAAAAAAGCCTTTTTAGACGCCATCAATAATGCCGGACCAATTGTATTGGAACCGATTGTTCAAATGGAACTGCATATTCCAACATCGAATGTCGGTGATGTGTCTGGCGATCTTTCAGGGAACCGAGGCTTGATTGAGGGTACTGAGCCTATCGATGCGAACTTCACCATGTTAAGAGCAAAATCTCCAGTTAACGAACTGCAAGATTATGCCCGACGATTGCGCTCAATAACGGGGGGTGAAGGCAGTTTCAATATGACGTTAAGCCATTACGAACCAGCGCCACCAGCCATACAAAAACAAGTGTGCGACGAAGCAACGCAGTAAAGTTAAGTTAGCACTGGTTTCAACAAAAACGCCCTCAATCTAGAGGGCGTTCTCATTACTAATCAAATTACTTATCAAGTGACAAACCTATCTGGCTGAGCTTGCTTTCGAACGCTTCCACACTTTCGGCCTGATAAGTTGGAGAACCGTTAAAGTAGCGAGGTTTCTCTGGCAACATCGCGTTTTTCAACTCTTTTTCCTGATCGACATTGTCATGGTAAACCGTCACGCGATTTGGAATATCCTGTTTCATTACAGCCATTTTGGTTCTCCTTTATTAAGACGAACTTAAAGCGTAGATGCGAACAAAAAATGCGCAAAAATAGACCAGCGAAAATTTGATCTTCTAGACAATATTAATTTCATTTCCATAATTCGCTCAATACTGGTTTGCACGGACAACACACAAGCTAGCAAATACATTGAATGGATTAGACGCTCATAACTAAAATGACGTGAAGCCGTCGAACTTTGAGCCAAGCGCTAGCGTTTCGAGCGTGGTTCTTGGATCTGATATAAACGGCGTTCGCTCTCAGCACATGTAATTTCGCAGTTACAGACCTTATCCACACCCACGTTATTCAGGCCACCGCAACTGCCTTGAATACGTTTGTTGTGAAATATCACGCCCAGTGACATCAACAAAATGATGGTTAGGAAACCTAAAAAAGTGAATAGCCAAACCATTACTTCACCTCTTTCACGTAAGAAGAAACCAATGCTTTAAGCTTAGCCGGACGAAGCGCCATGAGTGCTTTTTTTGATTGAGGTTTGGGATTGAGTAATAACGAAGGCACTTCTTTGCTTTTACTGCTACAACCTCTACAACTGTCTTTTTTGGCGTGATTGGTTGAAGGTCGACCCTGCGTGGCAACCGTGAGAGGTGAACGTGGTACTCCTAAAACATCATCAAGTGAACTGCGAGTAGACAACTTAAACACTTGCTTACCACTACTTAGTAACTTGCCTAAAGCGCGTTCACCAATATTGCGAACCAAGACCGCATCGACTTTGTACTCATGCAAGGATTGAATAAGCTGAGACTTCGCTTTGCAGCCAGCTTGAGGCATAGAAGCGATGTTTGCTAAGTTCTTTAGTAAACCGTCGGAATCTGAGTAAATCGCAATATACGGTGCTTTGACAAAATGGTTGGCGACGCGTTCGCCGTCGTTTGGAATGGCATAAATCATGAGTTTGACTCCTGGTCAGGAAAAACTAATGCATGACCCTCAACTAGGCTTTTCGCAACTTTAAAACGTGCGCTTTTCACCGTATTTCCGAAGGTTTGGCGAGAGACGCCCATTTGCTCGGCCGCTTGCTGTTGGCTTAACCCTTCAAAATCAGACAAACGCAACGCTTCCAATTCTTCTGGCAAAATATCGACTTTTTCGAGTTCATAAAATGGAACTCCATTGGGTTTAAAACAATGGTGTGCAGCACGTCCACATATGCGTCTTTCTATTTTTGGTCTCGCCATGACAACCTCTCTACATAACGCCTTCACATTACACCTGTTTATGGCATATGCCAATTACAGTTTTTAGCATATGCCAATATCTTAGTTTGCAAAAATCGACGCTTAAGCGAAATATTCTTTAGACATCTAACAAATTAGCGCTCAGCATTACAAACCACCATACGATTCATCGCACTTCACATCAGAAAAACCTTTAATTTATGTGGCTATTTTCATCTAATTCTCACGAACACATTCACACCAATTAACAATTGAAACTATAATTCATCTAATACATTAGTTTGAACACTAATGATTAATTAGTTACCCTAAGTAGGCTATTTAGAGAAAGGAAACTCAATATGACGTACAAAACTCCCTTACTACTAGCGATTGGTGCGCTAGCAGCGACCAACGCAAACGCAAGTGAGTGTGGAACGGTTACCATTGCAGACATGAACTGGAACTCTGCGACACTGATTGCTAACGTGGACCGTTTTATTCTTGAGCACGGCTACGGCTGTGATGCCGAACTCATCCCTGGCGACACCATGCCAACCGGCACCTCAATGATCGAAAAAGGCCAACCAGACGTTGCTCCTGAGCTTTGGAGTAACAGTCTCAAAGATGCGTTAGATAAAGGTGTGGAAGAAAAGCGCCTTCGTTATGCCGGCAAAGCTCTAGTTGATGGCGGTGAAGAAGGATTCTGGATTCCTGCTTATCTGGTTAAACAATACCCTGAAATGAAAACCATCGAAGGTGTGAAGAAGCACGCTAAGCTGTTCTCTCACCCAGAAGATAAAAGTAAGTCTGCTTTCTACAGTTGTCCTGCGGGCTGGAACTGCCAAATCAGTGCGGGTAACTTATACAGAGCGATGGATCTTGCAAGTGCCGGTTTTGACATTATCGACCCAGGTTCAAGCGCTGGCCTATCCGGTTCTATCGCAAAAGCTTACGAACGTGAACAAGCGTGGTTTGGCTACTACTGGGCGCCGACGGCTGTGTTAGGGAAATACGACATGGTGAAAGTCGATTTCGGTAGCGGCGTCGATTTAGAAGAGTTTGTGAACTGTACAACTCAACCTGAATGTGATGCACCAAAACCAACCATGTACCCACCTTCACCTGTTCATACCATTACTACAGAAGAGTTCGCTTCACGTTCTCCTGAGGCTTATAACTACTTCTCTAAGCGTGGCTTTACGAATGCGGACATGAACCAGCTATTGGCTTGGATGGAAGACAATCAAGCTGACGGTGAAGAAACTATGTTCCATTTCCTAGAAAACTACCCACAAATTTGGACCGCATGGGTTCCTCAAGACGTAGCTAAAAAAGTGCAAGGCGCACTGTAAGACTTAGACGTTTCGTAAACGGTATAGGAATACCGCATTTGTTGTATGCCGAGGCTCAATAGAGCCTCGGTAAGAAAAGGAAGTAAACATGTCTGACTCGAACTGGCTGAGCGAATTTCCAGAGATGGATCGCTCCGATCTTAGAGCCATCCGTAAAACGCTCGATGGTGCCTACCGTGATTTTTCTCGTGAATATGGCGACCTTATTGAATCCTTCTTCGACCCATTACTCTCATTCCTCGTTTGGTTCGAAAAACTGCTAATCTCTACCCCTTGGGTGATCATTCTCGCCGTCTGCACTGCATTAGTTTATGCAGCAAGTCGATCTTGGAAACTTGGTGTCGCGTGCTTTGGCTCTCTCTTGCTCATTGGCTATTTCGGCATGTGGGAAGACACCATGCGAACACTCAGCATCATTACTGTGTGTACTATGCTCGCCATTGCCCTTGGCATCCCCATTGGTATTGCGATGGCCCGCTCTAACCGAGTGCAATCCGTCGTAACACCACTGCTGGACGTAATGCAAACCATGCCAGCCTTTGTCTATCTGATTCCAGTCGTTATGCTGCTTGGTATCGGTAAAATTCCGGGATTGATTGCGGTGGTCATCTATGCGATACCGCCTGTCATTCGCCTTACCAACCTTGGTATCCAGCTTGTAGACAAAGAAGTGCTTGAAGCCGCCACCGCTTTTGGCGCGAGCAAGAAACAACGCTTGGTTGGAGTTCAACTCCCACTGGCAATGCCAACCATCATGGCGGGCATTAACCAAACTATTATGATGGCGCTTTCTATGGTCGTTATCGCTTCGATGATTGGCGTAAAAGGCTTAGGTCAGCCTGTATTGAAGTCGATTACCAACCAATATTTTACACTTGGTTTGTTAAACGGCTTGGCCATTGTGGCATTGGCAATTTTATTCGACCGTGCATCACAAGCCTACGCGAAACGCACTCAAGCGCATTTAGGAGATCTGAAACATGACTAAGCCTCTTATCGAAATCAGCGGCCTGTATAAGATCTTCGGCCCGAAACCGCAAACCGTCATTGATCGTGTGAAACAGGGACAAAGCAAAGACCAAATACTTGCTGATACGGGTCATACGGTCGGATTGAAAGACATCAATCTACAAATCAATAAAGGCGAAATTTTTGTCATCATGGGTCTATCTGGCTCTGGTAAATCGACAATGATTCGCCACTTCAACCGCTTGATTGACCCAACGATGGGGCAGATTTTGGTTGAAGGTGTCGATGTGATGAAACTTTCACCAAAAGAGTTGGAAGAATTTCGTCGTCACAAGATGTCGATGGTATTTCAACGCTTTGGGCTGCTCCCTCACCGCACTGTCGTAGACAACGTTGCTTACGGCCTTGAAATTCAAGGCTTCAAGAAAGATGAGCGCCTTGCAAAAGCGAACGAGTGGTTAGAAACCGTTGGTTTAAAAGGCTACGAGAACCAATATCCAGCCCAGCTTTCTGGTGGTCAGCAACAACGTGTGGGGCTAGCGCGCGCATTAGCAACCGATGCAGAGATCCTATTGATGGACGAAGCTTTCTCCGCTCTCGATCCTTTGATCCGAAGTGAAATGCAAGATCAGCTTATCGAACTGCAAGAAAAGCTGCACAAAACCATCATCTTCATTACTCATGATTTGGACGAAGCACTTCGTTTAGGCGATCGCATTGCGATCTTGAAGGACGGCGAGTTAGTACAGCAAGGTTCTCCAGACGAAATTCTGCTTCATCCTGCTGATGAGTATGTAGAGGCGTTTGTTAAAGACGTGAACCGTGCCCGCGCGCTCACAGTTGAAACCGTAATGCAGCCACCAGCGTACCGCATTGCAGCAACAACTATCGAGGAAGCCCTCATCGAAATGAAGCGTGTGAAGCAAGATTATGCCTACCACGTGACCGACGAAGGCTATCAAGGTGTTGTCACCAAAGAAAGCTTATTGGACGCAGCGAAGACTGACGGTGCGCAAGAGTTGGATGACGAGATTTACGAGGAAGTACCTGTTGTCTCTCCAGACACGGTTATTGAACAAGTTCTGCCTGATACCATGTCATGCGATTACTCACTCCCAGTTGTTGATGACGAAGGTAACCTGCAAGGTGAGCTAGAACGCAGCGCCGTAGCAGAGATCTTCATTGATGCTTCAGAAGAGGAAGCACCATCAAAGGAGGTCAAAACCCCTCCGCCAATGGATAAGGCGTCCTAATAGGTTAAAGGCTCATCATCTGATGAGCCTTTTCTATTTTTCTAGCTATCTCTGTCTTGTTACCTACTGGCTCTAATTAAGAGTGCAACTATATAAGTAAGGCAAAAACCAACAGACACAACACAATACCAAACAGAAGAACTCGCCCTTTCATCTCTGATGATACTGGTCGATGAGGCCGTTTACCTAGCGTCAGAATATACAATCCCGCATACCCAATACGATAAACAACGCTATTTAAAATGAGTTCAAACATGAGCCAACGAATAAGCGAACCCAATACTCGGGCAGTTCCTATAAGTAATTCTTCCATTTTTACTTCCCTGTCTTTCTATTTGCAAATCACTGACGTTAAAGAGTTTTTCTAACAAAGGCAGATCAATGGTTTGCTTTCTTCTGACGCAGGTGTAGGAAACGAGTCTATTATTAAGGCCATATACCCAAGTGACCTTAGCATACATGCTTCGAGATCATTTCGGTATATCAACTTGTTGATTAAAAGAGGAATAAAATGAAAAAGACACTATTAGCACTCACCAGTGCCGTATTTATTTTAGCCGGCTGTCAGGACGAGAAACCAGCAGAGACAACCACAGTTGACGTTCCTCAGGCGACAGAAGTTGAAAGTACGGTTGATGCAACTCCTATTGAAGAAGAGCAAGTGATCACGACTGATACGTTTGTCGATTCTGGCCACAATGCGCAAAATGCACTGGATTGGAACGGCATATACAAAGGCAAGCTTCCATGTGCAGATTGTGCAGGAATCGACACAACGCTAACACTGAATGAAGACGGCACTTACTCATTGGTAGAGCTGTATGAGGGTAAAGAAGGTGAACCAATCAAATCTGAAGGTAAGTTCACTTGGAACGAGTCTGGCAATACCATTACTTTGGTCGACGAGTCAGGTCCAAACCAGTATTTCGTTGGTGAAAACATGCTAATGAAACTGGATATGAATGGCGAAAAAGCAACAGGCGAGCTAGCGTCATTCTACAACCTAAGCAAAATGCCTTAGCGCTAATTCATCATTCAATTTAGTCCTGATAGAACATAAATCCGAGCTTCCCCCGCTCGGATTTTTTATTTCTCGTTATTTAGAATGAAAATCAAAAAAAGTCATCCATTAAGAAAATTAACAAATTCATCAATTGACGCAAACGTTTGCTATTGATAGATTGCGCCATCTTTTCCTTTTGTAAGTATGTCGTATGCAAATTCTTAAACGTTTCGCCGCACTGGTTCCTGCCGTGCTTTCATTCTCTGTTTTCGCTCAAACTCAACCAATCCTAGTTCAAGGTGCAATGGATATTGAAACCAGCACGCTTGTAGAAGCCCTAGATGACGCAAAAGAAACCACCGTTGGTTCTTGGACTTTCTGGCAAGGTGAAATCGACGGCTACCCAGTCGTGGTATCTCGTACCGAAGTTGGCTTAGCGAACGCAGCCGCTTCTACCACGATTGCGATTGAACACTTCAATCCTAAATACATCATCAACCAAGGCACATCTGGCGGTCATGACCCTAAGCTTTACCGTGGTGATATTGTTGTCGGTGAAGCAAGCTTCAACATGGGTTCATACAAGTCTGAATTTACTGAAAAAGGCAAAGGCATCGACCCAACGAAGTGGCAGAACTTCGACGTAACCATGCGTTTACGTGAAGACGGTGAGTTTGTTGAACATAAACAGTTCAAAGCGGATCCGGCATTGGTTGAAACTGCTCTTTCTTTGTCTGAAGAATACAAAAAAGGCAAAGTTGTAAAAGGCTTGATTGGTTCAGCGGACGAGTGGAACCGCGAAGTAGACCGCATCAACTGGTTCCATGAAACGTACGGTACATCTGTTGAAGAGATGGAAACCTCATCAGCGGCTTTGGTTGCTCAAGCTTACCAAGTGCCATTTGTTGGGATTCGCATCTTGTCGAATACTGACCAGCACAAACAAGACTTTGACCCGCAAACCGCTGTCGATTGTCAGCTATACACGATTGATGTGATTAAAGCGCTGATCAAAAAGCAATAGTCGCTTTTTGAGTCGCAAAGGGAGGCACAACGCCTCCCTTTCCTATTTATAGGCACTGCTGCTTGAGCCAGTTTGTCAGTTTTATAATTTCGGTCTGACGGGCTCGGCTCTTTTTGTGCACAAAGTAAAAGCTATCTCCCGTCTCCAAACCGTGCGAAGGGATATAAACCAAATCTTGAGCCTTATCCCGTTCATTCAACATGAAGTCATTGGCAAACGTAATGCCCTGATCGTAACGAGCGGCTTCGATGGCCAGCAACATGTGGCTGAAGTGCTGCATGTCGATGTTCTTTGGAAGCTCATAACCACCCACGCTGCACCATTCTGCCCAATCTTTACCACGCTCACGATAGATGGAGTCAGTAGAAAGAATCGGATAGTTCCAAAGCGCATCCGGCAACGGCTGGTCTTGAATCTCCTTCCAAAGATTCAAACTACAAACTGGGTACAAAGTCTCATCATACAAACGTACCGCCATGTAATTACGCTTCGGTTTTTGAACCGTAATGAAACAGTCTCCGACACTGTCCGTTTGTTCAGGATCACCCGCAACCATATTCAAGGTAAGGTCGATATCGGGGTGTAACCGCTTAAAATCCGCCAGACGTGGTATCAACCATTTCACCGCTAGCGAACTGTATATCGCCAACCTTAAACTGCCCTTATCGCCCTCTCTCACTTTCTGACTAGCCATTGCGATCGAACTGATGGCGGGGCTGATGTCTTCAAGATAACGAGCTCCCGTTTCCGAGAGTGACAGTTTGCGTCCTTGACGAATAAACAAAGCTTCACCGAGATAATCTTCGAGTAAACGTATTTGATGGCTTACCGCACTTTGAGTCACGTTAAGCTCCTCTGCAGCGAGTGAAAAGCTTAGATTGCGCGCGACCGATTCAAAACAGTGCACCGCTCTTAAAGGTGGCAGTTTCATTATCTAAAAATCTCATACTTAAACTAATAAATATCATTTCACTTCATCCTATGACATCCCCTACTCTTTGGCAAAGAAACAGGAGAGGAATAACGTGAAAGTCACATCTGTCGGTGCAGCCATGCTGCTATTAATTGTTGGTAACCTAATTGCGGTGCTCTCAGACGCTTTGATCAAAAGCGTCGGTAACGAGGTGCCGGTTTTTCAGTTCGTATTTTACCGACAATTGTCCGCTGTGATGATGTTATTGCCCGTGTATTTATTCACTAAACAAACCCCTCTAATGGAAGGCTTTAAATGGCATGCTGTGCGTGCTCACGTGTGGTTGACGGGGGCTATTTTTATGGTTTTTGCGATCTCTTCAATGCCGCTCGCAACCGCCAATGCGATCTTCTATGCAGCTCCACTTATCATGTTGCCACTTGCCGCGTTCTTTTTTGCTGAGAAGCTCTCTGCTCAGTCTATCGCCGCTGCCGTCATGGGCTTTGCTGGCGTGCTTGTAATTATTCGTCCTGACCAAATTGATTGGGCGGCATTATCAGCATTAGCGGTCGCGATAACTCTAGCCATCAACAACTTATTGATCCGTAAGCTGCCAAAGAATCAATCCGTCGTCCACACGCTATTGATGACTAACCTCGCGGGTATTCCAGTATCTCTGCTGCTTGTGTTTATCGAAGGGGAAGCATGGGATTGGAGTTCATTCCCAGTCGCGACAGGATCTAGCTTATTCATTATGATTTATGCGGCAACTTGTGTACTGGCTTACCGCTCTATTGATAGCAACAAAATTGCCAGTGCCGAATACAGTGGTTTAATTGGCGCTGTCTTCGTTGGTTTAATCTGGTTTGGTGAAGTACCGGATATCTTTATGGCGATTGGCACAGTGATGATTGTCGTTCCTTTGATTTGGCTATCCAAACGCGAGCGTAGAAAACAAAAACAAGCGCAAGCCGAAAAACAATTGGAAGAACAAAATCACCATCAAGCACCTGCGGCGTAAATGGACTAAAAAGCCGAGCATTCATCGCTCGGCTTTTTTACTTTAGGACGAGACAGACAAATCTTGCCTCTCGCTAGTTATCAACTTACTGGTTTTTGATGGCGTTAATGGTTAACGCTTTTTGCTCTAACGCTTTAAAGTCAGCGCTCTGCTTAATTTGGTTCAATGTGTCAGTAATATCGAACGTTCCAACCGCCTGCTTTGCGGCCTCAAAGGGTGTCACTCCTTTTTCCAATTGAAGGATGTCATAGCCTGCCGCCTTCAACGCATAAATTGCGGCTGCACCACTTGGATAGAAGTACCCCCAACCAAACTGAGACTCCACACTTTCACGGTTTTGATACTGAGTCGTAAACGCGTAACTATCAACAAACTTGAGCTCGGAGAAATTCGGTAGCGCATTTCTCAATGCCATCACTTCAACATACCAAGCACTGCCTTCAAACAGCTCTTGGCCAAGTCCCATATTCTTCGCATAACGCTTACTGCTGGTATCAATATTGATTTGCTCCTGAGTCAAAGCGATGTATTGCTTGAGCATGGTTTTCGCTTCGTCTTGGGTCATTGTTTTAGGCAAAGATTTAAACAGGTCCAGTACCGCTAGCTTGTAAGTAATCTGCTCTACATTCACAGGGTAACCGTTGAGCTCGTTGAAGTAATTGGCAGGGTCGCTAAAGTGCTCCAGTTGATAATCATGAAACATCTCATGCACAGCTAATGCAATGGTGTTGCGTTGATGCTCACCTTTTACGAAGGTCTCTGAGGGCTTATACACTTGGAGATAGTACTTCGCTCCGTTAAACGTATATTGCCTTTCATACACCCTATTACCTTTGTTTATTACGTCATGAAAGACGTGCATATTGGTTTCGTACTGATAGATATTCAGTGCGCTACTTTCATTGACGCCTAACTTTTGTGCTTCTCCTGGGACTTTGGAAGGATTGACCAAATAGGCAGTGACTGGTGTGCTGCTCTTTTCATCCAAACTTAGAAAGTAAGCTGGCGTACCTGATAAGTAGTCCCCATAACCGCCCCAAAGGGATTGGAATTTCAGTGCATTCACAGAGGCATTAAGTTGCTCGAAAAGCTTACTATCAACCTCACTGGTCAAAGACGTTTCGCCTTCAGGGGAGACAAGTTTACCTAGGCCGTATTTGGTTATCTCTTGCTCAGACATATTGTGTATGTTTTGTGCCGACGCTGCATTAATCGTGAAGTAGTAGAAACCTTCAGGGTCTGGCAAACCCATCTTCTTGTAGTAATCAATGTAAGGTTGATGATACTTGTGACCGACAGGGAAATCCGTTGCGACTTGGTCTTCGGTTGCCCATGAATGAACGCCAATCGTTGCACCGCTTTCAATTGTTCGATTTACACCAGCCAAAAATAAATCTGTACCGCCAGAGGCAATCTGCCCACTGCTTGCAATATGGGAATCCAGCTGTTTAGCACGAACTTGGTAAGCCAGTTCCAGGTTTGATTCATCATCAACGGAACCATCAATACTAATGAACTGAAGCTGCTTCACGTTACTGTGTTTCGCCATCATTTGCTCGAACGCCTTTGGGGAGCCCTGACAAATCACCCCTTGCAATTCTGCGATGTCTCCTTTCACCACAAATGACAAGCCAGACTCTTGAGCTGACAGTTGGTCACCACACTGGGACGTAAATGTGTTAGATTCCGTAGCGCTTCCATCTTTCCCTTCTGAACCACAACCAGACACCGCCAAGGCAATGCTCATGGCCAATACTCGTTTTTTCATTCCTTTCTCCAATAAAACACCGTTCAATATTGAGGAGCATGATAAACAAAAAAACTGCACTTTCTTCTGATTCTTACGTTCGCTTACACGCGCTTAAGAAACCTTCAGTAATGGCGTTTTTGTAAGTGAGCAATGTAAGTGCTTGCATGTCAGTCACTGGTGAAAGTCGTTGTTAGCATCAACTGCTATAGTTAAAACAGTAAATAAAAACTAGGGCAGTGCTGAATTCGTCATCGTTTCCATTAACTTCTGATCATGTTTGCATTCTAGGGTGACTCATCGCCGTGGATACAATTCATTCACTGCCTCTCTTTTGAGGGCCTGTGCATGCAAAATGGTTTCCAAACGACACTTCGATACCTAGTCACTTCAACACTTTGTTTCTTTGTTTTATTCAGTACTTTTTCTCATGCAGCTCAATTAAAAGTTGGGACCTATCCATGCCCACCCTTTGTGATCGGCTCAGTCGATACTCAACTGAATGGTTTAAGTGTTGAGCTGTGGGAATTGATTGCGAAGGAGATGAATGTGGAGTTTTCCTTCGAGCATCACCCGTTAGATGATCTGCTCAATGCCATTGAAGCTGAGCAAATAGACATTGGTGTCTCCTGTATATCCATCACACCAGAGCGTGAACTTTTCGCTGATTTCTCGCATTCTTTTTATGAAACCCACCTCGCCATAGCAGTAAAAAATCAGGGGTATTTTCATACCCTACGATCCATATTTTTAAACCCTGCGTTATGGCTCATCATTGGTATCATTGTTCTTATTGCTGGTGTTATTGGTGCCTTCTTCTATGCATTAGAGAAAGGGAATAATGAAAAGCTCTACTCAATGAAAAGCCGCTCAGGCCGCTGGATAGAAAGCTTTATTCTCGGCTTACTCTTCATCACTCGCGGGCCGTTTAATTACTTCGAATTTAAAAGTTTAACCGGACGAATAGTTACCGTGTTTATTGGAGTGTTCAGTATGCTTTTCATCGCGAGTATTACCGCGGTATTAGCCAGTAAGCTCACTCTCAGCCAAGGCGCTTCACAGATAAAAGGGATTAACGACCTTGCCAATGTCAAAGTGGGGACCAAAACCGCAACCACCTCGTCTTTGTTGCTAACAAGCTTCGGTATTCGTCATCAAGATTATCAAGACATGACCGCGCTTTTAAATGCATTGGATACAGGAGAAGTCGAAGCCATCGTTGCCGATGACGTCGTGCTCAAATACATGATTGGTAACGGCAGAATATCGGGACAATATGAAGATTTAGAGGTGCTACCTTACCAGTTAGAAAAGCAGAACTATGGCTTCATCATTACGGAAAACAACACGTATGAAGAAGAAATTAACCGTGCGCTTCTGCAAATTCGTGAATCACGGAAATGGCGCAAAACGTTAGTCGATTACTTTGCCGATAAGTAATGTCGAGTTGCCATGAATCTTAATTTTCATTGAAATAAGAAAAAGCCCTTTAATCTAAAGGGCTTTTAGGTTCAACTAAGTCGGCAATTATTGCGGTAGTACTACTTTGCCATCTTGAATTGGGAATGTCTTACCTGCTGGCTTGCTTTGCATACGAACGGTTGTTGGCGCGCCAGCAACTTCGTAAGTGACATCGTAACCTACTACTTTCTCAGAAGTGGTGTATTCTGTGTGACATTGCTTTTCAGTTGACGTGACTACATCACCTTTCTGCACATTGTCTTGAATCTTACGACCTGTCATTGCACCTGCAACAGTACCGGCTGCAGTTGCAATCACTTTACCAGAACCACCACCAATTTGGTTACCTAAGGCTGCACCTGCTGCTGCTCCGCCTACAGTACCAAGTATCTTGTTGTTGTCTGTTGGTTCAACTTTGTGAGTTACGACTACATCTTTACATACTTGATGTGGGTTCTTCACCGTTTCCGTCACAGCTTCAACCAGCGTGATGTTTGCTTCTGTTGGTGCTGGTGGTGTCTTGTCTTTACAGCCTGCTAGAACGGCTACAACCGCAGTTGCGATTGCGATAGATTTCATATTCATGGTTTACTTCCCAGTATGGTTATCTTTGCTTGGCGGTATAGTAAATCTAGAAGAAAAATTCACATCAGGTGAAAACAAACGTCCGGTCATTAGCAGGTTAAAATACAGCGTTTTATAAACACTGTGTTAGAGAAAACTCAGAGAAAGGTCAATTGGAGCGAGATCACATCAGTTTGAGCAATGAATATTGCGTTAAATACAATGCTAAGTTGAGCAAACTTTAGGCAGGCACCATCCAGCGAGTCCAAAATGCTAACAGCATGGTTGCAAAAAGTATCCAGACCAGAGTTGCGGCGGTGAGTGTGCCAATAAGGCTCAAACGATAGCTGAAGTAAAATACCGAAATCAGATAAGCGGCGTAAGGAATCAAAGAATAGATGCCAAACAATGCCGTTTGGCGAAGCGCTTCCATATCTCGATCACTGCCCACAATAAAATGCGCAATCAATGCGAAGGTCGGAAACAAAGGCACCAAACCAGCAATATAGAAGCTTTTTGATTTAGAGAGCATGGCAATGATCAACACAGCGCAAGCTCCGAGTATCGATTTTAAAAATAGACTGGTCATTAATAGGTTAATAAAGTGACTACGCTAAACTCAAGAACAATTCATCATCCGTCAGGTATTTATGACGATGGCTGAGCGTTCGCAAATGCATAAACATAAAATCAGGAAATCCTGGTGCAATCATATTGTTCGGCTCCCAAAAAATGCCGCCAACAAACACGTAACGCCCTTGTTTCTCTTCTTCATGTAGTGGGTTATTGATTGGTGTAGTAAGCTCTGCACGACAGCCTTCAACAACACAAACAATCTGACCTTTGAAGATCCCGATCACTCGTTTCACAAGATTCGCTTTTATTCCACACTTCCAAGCTTGGCGCGTTGCCCACTCATAGCCGTGTTTGTTGATCGCTTTTTTCTGTAGATGCACAACCAAATTCATCGTTCATTCCTGACTTGACCTTTGCTTGTACTATAACCAAATCGCCTGTTAGGTTTGCCGATATTAATTTATCGAAACCATAGAAGGTAAAAATCAAGAAACGAGAGCGTTACAACAATTCGCCTTTTACCTAACGATTTTTAGGATTTTTCTGACATCAGAAACCGCGTTGTGTTGCATAAAATGGCTGCATATTTATAAAAATAATGACAGCGATAGTAAAGGTGACGTATGGCTTTTGATGACTACTGGAAAAAGGTGCGCGAAAAGCACCTGAAAAGTGCCAATCTAGAAGGGCTTATTGTAAAGAGGATACGTGCGAACACAGGAAGTAAGCGTCTTCCCTATCGCATGAAATGTGGCGCACTATGCGAAATAAAATACAACGAAAGTTGCGCCACAGAGAAAGAGTGATGACAAAACATCACCCTTATTCATCGATAGCTTAAGCGTCGATAAGGTAGTTATCGCCTTCGTCTTCGAGGCGATCAATCAAAACACGGCACTCATCAAGATCGAGCGGTTGCTCAAAACGACGCTTCAAATTCATCAGAAAGAAGATATCTTCGCACATCGCTTTCTCTGGCTCATCGCTGATTTTCGCAACAGGTGAGCCGTTGCATGACACCATTTTAATAACGATAGACAGAGGTTTGTACGCAACACTTTGTGCGTTCACGTACTCGCCCATATCGTTTGCCAAAAACGTACCAATACCAAAGCTAATTTGTACTCGACCTTGGAAGTGCTCACAAATGTCCAGTGCTTGATCAAAGTTTAAGCCGTCTGTAAACACCAAGGTTTTCTTCATTGGGTCGATGCCAAGCGATTGGTAATGCTCAATCATCTTCTCGCCCCATGTGTAAGGGCAGCCACTGTCATGACGAACACCAGCGTAAGCATTACTTAGCTCTTCATCGAAGTCTTTTAAGAACGCATCAATACCAATGGTGTCTGTTAAAGCAATGCCTAACGCGCCATTAAACATCTTTTGCCAACGCTGCAATGCTACCTTTTGTGAATCACGAACATTCACCAGCGCTTGATGTCCCATAAACCATTCGTGTGCCACCGTACCGATTGGTGTGAGATCGAGCTCTTTCGCCAAATGGTAGTTACTGGTTCCAGTTAGGCTGTCAGGTAACTCTTCGCTCAGATACTGCAGCATTGAACGCTGGGCTTGGAAGGAGAAACGACGACGGGTCGACATATCCGCAAACTTAAAGTTAGTGATATTGCGGCGTGTTAGTTCGGATTTTAGATGACTAACTTTCTCTTTAAGAACAGATTGGAATTGCTCGACTGGAATGTCTGCCCAACGTGCACGGCTGCGCACTTCGGACACAATACTCATAATAATGGTTTCGTAGAGAATGGTTTCTTTCCAAAGACCATTGATGGTGATGCGTAATTGGCTTGTGCCATCAGCCATGGTTTTAGTATTGAAAGAAACGTCACGTTGAGGGTTAAAACGAAATGCATGCAGAGCGTCAACAAACTCAGAGCTAAGATAAGGCGCGACGCCTTTCATGTACTCGATTTCTTCTGCCGAGAAAGTGATGTCTTGCAGTTTTAGAACTTCCGCTTTCACATCTGGCAGTAGTTCAGACAGGTCTTCTTCACTGCGAACAATGAATTTGTAGGACACCATCGCATCTGGATAAAGCGTTGCAACAGCACTCATCATATTCACTTTGTATACGTCAAAATCTAACGCACTTTGAATGATGCGAGACGAAAATAAATTGGTGGTCATTCGGAGCCCTTCTACACGCCCTTTTTCGTTTATACCCAAATTCCCTCAGCACGGTGCAAACCGCATCTTATTGTTTTCCCAACGAAGTTGGTGGGAAGTTCTCAACAAGGCAAACTTGGGTATATAACTTGTTGTTACTAACTAAATTGCGTAAACAATAAACACCCACTATTAGTTTGTCAACTTTTGTTACTAACCACTCTTTTTTATAAGGTTTTTACGCACAATAATCCAACAGCTATTGTGGATAACCTGAATATATACGCACATTCTTGCTTAAACATCACCACTAAGAAAATACATGTACGTTTCTAACAATCGGTTACTTACCCATTGATTGACTACTTGTTATGCGCTAGATTACTTACAAATCAATCTCAGGACCCAATCATGATCGTAACTGTCGACATCATTCCATTCAGACTATCTGGCTGTGCCGATAAAGGGTTGGAAGTGTTGCTGATCAAACGCTCAAATCCAGAACGCCCCTACCACGGCGTGTGGGCTTTGCCTGGTGGATTTGTGTTTGATAAAGACATGACGCACGAAGGTGGACGAGCAGCAGACGAAAACTTCGAAGCAGCGCGACGTAGAATCTGCCGTGAAAAAATTCACACTTACCCTCGCCACTTTAGCGAAGCTTTTGTCGATGGCGACCCAAAGCGTGACCCTGAAGATTGGAGCCTGAACATCACCCACTACGCCTTAGTAGACCGCAATAACAAAGAACAAATCGACAACGCTGGTGTTCCAGAATGTCATTTGAAGTGGTTCCCACTGCAAGCAATCCTTGATGGTGAAGAAACCCTCGCTTTTGATCACCAAAAGATGATTGAAAAGGCATGGCAGAAGTTGCGCGCCTCTATCGAATACACCTCGGTCCTGTTGTTCGCACTTGATAAAGAGTTTCTGGTTGCCGACATCATTGCCGCCTATCAAGAGTTCGGTATCGACATCAGTCGCATGACGATCAAACGCCGCTTGATTGATTCAGGTGTACTCAAGCCAACCAACAAAGTCGCTTCCACTAACAAAGGTAAAGGTGGTAAACCAGCGATGGTCTACACCCTAGCAAGCGACGAAGTGACCTTTTTCCAAAACTGTTTGCGTGGCTAACGCAAGCATAAAGACAGACAAGGAGTCTGCCATGACAGTTCGAGTTAATTACCAAACCACCGCAGTGATCGACGTGGATCCTGAGAAAGGTTTCACCGAACTTTGCCCTGACGAACTGCCAGTCACCGGCGCATTAGAAATCGTTCCAGAGCTATTAAAGAACCACACTAAAGGTTGCTTAAAGCTCGTTAGCCGTGATTTGCACCCACCAAAAGCAGCTTGGGATGCAGAAACGCCAGCGAATATGCTTGAACCTGTAGGCCTACCTAATGTGGACATTAAGTGGAACCGCCATTGCGTGCTTGGTACTACGGGCGTTGAACTGCTGGACGGTCTACCTCCTGTTCTGGAATACGATTTCCAAGTCAACAAAGGCATGGACCCAGACGCACACCCTTATGGCATCTTTTTCCACGACGTGGCTGATACCAAAACTACAGGTGCGAATGAGTTCCTTAAATTCAACAACATCGATACGGTTGTTGTTGGTGGCTTAGCGCTTGATTTTTGTGTGAAGAAGTCCGTCACTCAAGCTCTCGATTTAGGTTTCAAAGTGATTGTGAACTTAGCCTCTAGCCGCGCAGTATTGCCAGATACTATTGATGCAGTGATTGCGGAGATGGAAGAGAAAGGCGCAGTATTTGTTAGCAATGCAGATGACATCATCGTTGAGAATTTCGCGTAATTTGCGTCGGTTTGAACCTAAGCCCATCAGCTTTTGCTTAAAAAGAAAACGGTCCAACTTATCTGGACCGTTTTTTGTTTGTGGCATCTAAGAAGGGGATTACTTAATCACACCACACACAATGCGAGCACCGCCGCCGCCAAGTTTCGCCGGATGGTCAGAGTGGTTATCGCCCCCCGCATGAACCATCAAAGCACGACCTTTTACGTCATCAAGTTTTACTCGTGGTGCCAATACTGGCTGATCCGCGACACCATGAGCATTCACATAAAGTGCTGGTAAATCGCCAAGGTGATTGTCGTCCGTCCAAGGGAAGCCATGCTTACCTGTTTTTTCTGGGTCATAATGCCCTCCGGCAGCACCGCCAAGTATCGTTTTACCTTCTTTGGTAATGCTGTCGCACGAGCCGTTAGTGTGTAGGTGGAAGCCATGCGTACCAGCAGGTAAACCCTGTAGTTTCGGCGTAAAAACGGTGCCGTAATCACTGTCGCTGATCATCACACTACCGATTGATTGTCCAGAGCCAAGGTCAATCATTTCTACGCTTATTGTCTCGGCAAAAGTTGGGGAAGAGATAAGCGTAAGTGCAGCAAGCCATGTTGTTTTATTCATACTGTGGGTCCTATTTATTGTTATTTATCAGTGTTGAAGTGATTTCAACACATTGGATTGACCATAGATTTCGGCAAACTCTTTCAAATTTAACCCTGCTTTATTGCGCAGCTCTGGTGAACAGTCCGCTTGATAGAGGTCTTTCGCTATGCCAATTTCACGCTTGATGAGTGCTCCCATTAATGCAGTGTTACCACGTTTATCTTGCAAGCAGGCGTTAGCGCCAGAATCGAGCAGCAAGCGAACGGTTTCTCGATGTCCTTGATACGCTGCCACCATCAATGCGGTATAACTTTGAGCGTTACGTTGGTCGATTGGGAAGCCTTGAGAAACAAATGTATCGACCACTTCGTTATTGCCAATTCGCGCTGCGTCAAAGAACAGTTCAACCAGAGATTGGTATTCCTCTTCCAGTTTGTCTTCGGCAGCTAATAAGCTCAGCGAAAAGCTCAAAGAGAACAGAACGGCACTGAGCAAAAACACGGTTTTCATTTACTCACCCTCACTAACAGAATTTGAGAATGACCCACGGGAGCCCTGATTTTCGGGCAGAAAAGAGCAGATAAATCTCCCGCAGGTCAAAACTTATTGCTTACATCATCGCTTTGTTTTTCACTTGCTTGAGATTGGTATCTGTCGCCTCAGCCAGACGCGTACCGTACTCTTTATCTGCGCGATAGAAATAGCTCACCATGGTTTCCTTAACGTCTTTATCCATCACCTTGTTCAGGTCACCCGCTAAGTTGGCAATCAAATCACTCTGGTCTTGCTTGTTCATGCTGCGGAACAACACACCCGCTTGGTAGAAGTTACGAGGATTGCTGATCGCTTTTTGTTGAACAGTACCAACCAGTTTGGTTTCAACCGCTTTAAATTGCGTGTCTTCTGCCAGCGCCAGTTTACGGCTTGGTTCGTAGTTCACATCACCATTGCCTTGCTTCGCGTTGTTGCTCAATCCATCTTGGTTATGGTTGTTCACTGATGCTAAAGGACGGTTTACTGGCAACTGGAACAAGTTCACACCCACGCGGTACAGCTGTGTATCTGCATAAGCGAACAAACGACCTTGTAGCAAACGGTCTTCCGATGGCTCGATACCAGGAATCAAATTCGAAGGCGCAAATGCCGACTGTTCAGTGTCTAAAAAGAAATTTTCTGGTAGGCGGTTCAACGTCATAGTGCCGACTTTTTGATCTGGCACATTCAGCCATACTTTGGTCGCATCCAACCCGTTGTAATCCAGTTTGCTCAGAGCTTCTGGTGACAGCACCTTCACGTAGAGATCCCACTTAGGGTAGTTACCACGCCCAATCTCTTTATACAGATCATTGGTTAAATGATTGAAATCTTTACCCTGCATTGCGGTTACTTCATCAGGACGCAGGCTTTCGATACCTTGTTGGCTCTTCCATTGGAACTTTACGTAGTTCACATCGCCTTGCTTATTAATCCACTTATAAGCGTGCACACCAAAGCCGTCCATCGTGCGATAGCTTGCTGGCGTACCTAGGTTGCTATAAACCCAAGTCAGCATGTTGGTCGCGCTCGGCTCATGACTGAAGAAATCAAAGAATCGGTTTGGATCCTGAACGTTGGTAACAGGAGACGGTTTTAGAGAGTGCACCATGTCCGGAAACTTAATTGAATCGCGGATGAAGAACACAGGCAGGTTGTTCCCTACCAGATCCCAGTTACCCTGTTCAGTATAAAATTTAGTGGCGAAACCACGAGGATCGCGAAGTGTCTCAGGTGATCCTTTTGAGTGAATAACGGTCGAAAAACGAACGAAAACAGGGGTTGCCTTTCCTTTGTTAGTAAAAGGAGCGGAAACCGTTAAGTCACTAAAATCACCCGATGCAACAAACTCACCATGAGCACCTGTACCACGAGCATGCACAACACGCTCAGGAATACGCTCTCTGGCAAAACGCTGCAATTTTTGGATCAGGTGAACGTCTTGCAGTAATACGCTGCCGTTTTCACCTGCTGTGATTGAATTCTGGTTGTCACCGACTGGTGCACCGTTGTCTCTTGTCAGGGTTTGCGCCTGCAGAGATGTGCTGGCTAAGCCAACTGTAATTAATAAAAAGCTTTTTGACATCTGCATGGTTGCTCTCCAATGCGTGCTAACCATTTGACCAGTCGAGTGGTCAATGGATACTCAAAAGCTCTTTTCTGCCCACGAAGAATATATCTTCAATGATTACATTTGTTTAATGGGAAATAACGATAGATTTAATAGGGATAACCAATGAAATTTTTGAGGTTTTATCAGTTTGATTAATAAAACCTAGACTCGGGCTGAGAAACTCGATGGAAGAGATAATACACTGACAGAAAAGCACAGTGATGAAAAGGACACCAGAATGCACCAACATGAAAAGTTAAATTACGTTGAGTTTGGCACGCGAGACATCAATGCGACTAAACAGTTTTTCGAGCAAGCCTTTGGATGGCGCTTCGTTGATTATGGTCCTGAGTACAGCGCCTTTTCAGGTCAAGGCTTGGACGGTGGCTTTTATGCAGCAGAGCAAGTCAGCCAAACAACAAATGGGGCAGCACTGTTGGTGTTCTATAGCTCAGATATTCACGCTACGTTAGCCAAAGTCGAACAGTTCGGAGGGCAAGTCATCCGCCCTATCTTCGAATTCCCGGGAGGTTGTCGTTTCCATTTTACCGAACCAAGTGGCAATGAGTTCGCGGTCTGGTCTGAAAAGCATTAATTAATGACAAGTAAAACAGTAATTAATGACAGGTAAAACAATAACGTACCACCGCATTCGATAATTGACTCGAAGAGTTACAAACCCGCTCGCCCCGCCTTTTCATTTATTGATAGCGCGGGGCTAATTATATGGTCC
>NZ_MDAW01000002.1:0-4301 GCF_002875385.1 Vibrio sp. 10N.222.52.B12
ACCCATATCAGGACGGGTCAGGTGCTGTATTAGCCTTCAAGCTCAGCTAGGCACATTTCTTCATAGATTTGCTTAACCCAGTTTTCGACACGTTCATCAGTCAATTCTGGTTGACGATCTTCGTCGATACATAGGCCAACAAACTGGCTATCGTCGCCTTCAACAAGTGCTTTAGACGCTTCAAACTCGTAACTTTCAGTTGAAGTGTGGCCAAGGATAGTACCGCCTTTTGCTTCAACGATGTCACGAACTGTACCCATCGCATCACAGAAGTACTCTGCGTAATCTTCTTGGTCACCACAACCAAAGATAGCGACTAGCTTTGTTGAGAAGTCTACTTGCTCAAGCTCAGGGAAGAAATCATCCCAATCACATTGCGCTTCACCGTAGTACCACGTAGGGATACCTAGAAGAAGAAGATCAAAGTTATCAATGTCTTCTTTGCTGCTTTTTGCGATGTCTTGAACGTGAACTAGTTGTTTACCTAGTTGCTTTTGAATCATCTTTGCAACGGCTTCAGTATTACCTGTGTCGCTACCGAAGAAGATACCTACACTTGCCATAGAGTCTATACCTTTACATTGTTTGTTACTGGCGATGGGGAGAAGAGCTTAACCAAGCCCTGTGCCTTCCCAACTGAGCTGAATCAGGCCTTTCGCGATGAAACCAGCGCAGCCAAGGAAAAGAACCAACCACACAATACGACGACCGAAAACAGGTACGTTACCTTGTTTTAGCACATCTTTTATTGCCATCCCGATGAAAAAGAAGATAGCAGCAAAAAGCAGATCGAGCCCAATCGACTCGAGCATGTCCATATAGTCGTATAGCATTGTCGTCCTTCATGCCAAAAATTCTTGGGCGCACTATACCACTGTTAAACAGTAAAGTTAATGCACAACAAGAAGGGTTATTTCAATAATCTGGCGTTGTTTTTCGAATTTGTTAACTCGAAATATATTTCCTGATCACACGCATTACTTCAGCAGGTTTCTCTGCATGTAACCAGTGTCCGGTATTGGCGATAATGTGTGCTTTTGCGTTGTTAAACTGACGCTTAACAGCAGGCTGATGCTCAGGCATTAGGTAGTCTGAATCACCACCTTTAACAAACAGAGTTGGAATATCTGTGGTAGCAATTTCTTGCCAGCCAATAATCTGATCATAATTGTTGAATAAGCTTGCGACATTAAAGCGCCAATCCATTTTATCGCCGTTTTTGTATAACGATTTCGATAAGAATTGTCTTACACCATCCATTTCAATATGTTGAGCAAGAATGTCCATGGTTTGTTGGCGGTTAGTTGGTTGTTCTTTTACTACGGCTTGCAGACCATTAAAGACGTTGTCATGGCGATTAGTCTGGTAAGCCACTGGCGCCATATCTAAGACAATAAGTTGTTTTACGAATTCAGGAGCGACATCTGCTAGTTTCATTGCAACCTTACCACCCATAGAGTGGCCGATTACTAACGCAGGCTCGATGTCGATATTGCGAAGTAAATCAGCAACATCTTGCGCCATGACTTCATAGTTGTGTGTATCTGAATGGAAAGAGAGACCGTGATTTCGTAGATCAATACTGATCACACAGTGATCTTGGACGAGGTCGCGAGCCAGTAAACCTAGATTACTGAAACTGCCAAACAATCCATGAATCAAAACAACCGTTTGGCCTTGGCCTTCCTGCTTATAGTTGAGTAATGCTGACATTTTATCTTATTCGTGATGGGTTTAACGTGGAGTATCCGCGAGGATCTCGTTATAATCCCCCAGAGTTTAAACATTGAGAATGTGAAAAGCGAATGAAAACAATTGAGGTTGATGAGGATCTATACCGTTACATTGCGGGTCAAACCAAGCATATCGGTGAAAGTGCCTCGGATATTTTACGACGCCTTTTGAACCTTGATGGTCAGTTGCAGGAAGCCGTCGTGGTACCTGTAATCGAGCAACCACAAGGGATTGTAGTAAGTAAAGATGCTGGTAAAACAGAATCAGTGGATACCGTAAAAGAAATGCGTTCTCTACTGATTTCTGATGAGTTTGCTGGCCTTAAGAAAGCGATTGATCGCTTCATGTTGGTTCTATCAACCTTACACACGTTAAATCCAGAGAGCTTCTCTCAAGCAACGAAAGTAAAAGGGCGCAAGCGCGTTTACTTTGCTGATAATGAAGATACTCTGCTAGCAAACGGCAATACCACCAAGCCTAAAGCAATTCCTGGTACGCCATTTTGGGTAATCACTAATAACAACACCAGTCGCAAGCGACAGATGGTTGAGCAGGTGATGACTCATATGGAATTCCAGCCTGACTTGATAGAGAAAGTAACAGGTTCAATCTAAGAAACCTGATAGAAGCCTCATAATGTGTAGCGTATAGCGGATATTATGAGGCTTTTTTGATTTTATTTGTATTTAAAGAAAGGATGTCAAACATGGCTATGCACCCTCGTGCTGGGCAAAAAGCGCAGCAGGAAGATCTTCATAATATCCCAGCACTCGTTGCTAACTACTTCTTACTTCAACCTGATGCATCAAATGCAGAGCATAACGTTCAATTTGGTACTTCTGGTCACCGCGGTACCGCGGACAAGCACACCTTTAACGAAAACCACATTTTAGCTATCGCTCAAGCGGTCGCAGAAGTTCGTGCTGAGCAAGGTACAACAGGTCCACTGTTTGTGGGCAAAGACACGCACGCGCTATCTGAACCAGCGTTTTCAAGTGTGATTGAAGTATTGATTGCAAACGGTGTGACAGTGATTGTCCAGCAAGACAACGGCTACACGCCAACGCCTGGTATTTCACACGCGATTCTGACTTACAACATCAAGCATGATGACAAAGCAGATGGCATCGTGATTACCCCATCTCATAACCCACCTCAAGACGGCGGCATCAAGTACAACCCGACGCACGGTGGTCCAGCTGAAGCAGAGCTAACTCAAGCTATCGAAGATCGTGCAAACGCACTGATTGCTGAAGGTCTACAAGGCGTTAAACGCCTACCGTTAGCTGAAGCAAAAGCATCGGTTCTGTTTGTTGAGATGGATTTGGTGAAACCATACATCGACGATTTAGTGAACGTTATCGATATGGAAGCAATCCAAAAAGCAAACTTGAAGATTGGTGTAGATCCATTGGGCGGCAGCGGCATCGATTACTGGCGTCAAATTGGTCAGGCATACAACCTAGACCTAACGCTAGTAAGTGAAGCGATTGATCCTTCTTTCCAATTCATGTCGCTAGATAAAGACGGCGTTGTACGTATGGACTGTTCTTCTCCTTACGCAATGGCGGGTCTATTGGCGCTGAAAGATGAATACGATTTAGCATTTGGTAACGATCCTGACTACGACCGTCACGGTATCGTTACGCCAAAAGGTTTGATGAATCCGAACCACTTCTTAGCGGTTTGTATCGACTACCTATACCGTCACCGTGACGCGTGGGGTAAAGATGTCGCTGTTGGTAAAACGCTAGTTTCAAGCGCTCTGATTGACCGTGTTGTTGCGGATCTAGGTCGTGAGCTATGTGAAGTGCCTGTTGGCTTCAAATGGTTTGTGGACGGTCTGTACACTGGTAAGTTTGGCTTCGGCGGCGAAGAAAGTGCTGGTGCATCTTTCCTTCGTAAAGATGGTACGCCTTGGTCAACAGACAAAGATGGTATCTTGCTATGTCTTCTAGCGGCAGAGATCACTGCGGTAACGGGTAAGAACCCTCAAGATTACTATGAAGAGCTAGCGGCGAAGCACGGTGAGTCTAAGTACAACCGTATTCAAGCTGTCGCAAATGGCCCACAAAAAGACGTATTGAAGAAGTTGTCACCAGAAATGGTTGCGGCTGAGACTCTAGCTGGTGATGCAATCACTGCTCGTCTGACGCACGCTCCAGGTAATGGTGCAGCGATTGGAGGTCTTAAAGTAACGACAGCGAATGGTTGGTTCGCTGCACGTCCATCAGGCACTGAAGACATCTACAAGATTTACTGTGAAAGCTTTAAAGGTGAAGAGCACCTAAAACAAATCGAAGCCGAAGCACAAGAAATCGTTAATCAAGTATTTGCAGCCGCTGGTTTGTAATTCAAACGATTAAGGTTCGAAAGGGTCGACATTGCGTCGGCCCTTTTTGTTTGTGAAGAGGGAACGCTGCGCTTCGAGAGTCGGGAACGCTTCGCTCTAGGAATCGAGAGGTGCTCGTTGAGAGTATAGCGGAAAGGTATTTTGATTAAGAAGGTGTTGACGGAACTTGTTCCTAGAAAAGCAAAATAAAATCGTTTCCTGTTTCCTGTTTCCT
>NZ_MDAW01000002.1:4353-23763 GCF_002875385.1 Vibrio sp. 10N.222.52.B12
CCTGTTTCCTGTTTCCTGTTTTAGTTCGGCCAAGTATCCGGTACAACAAACCAAAATTGACCACTCTTTGTTTGAGCGTGAATAAACCTATCTGATGGTTTATCGATGGGTTCTAAGAATTCCTCATTGCCAATTGCCCATAGTGGTTTGGAAAGAGCATATAAAGGTTCTTTAATCCCTTCCCATTGGCTTTGATAACACCAATTGCCGGATATTTGGCTTTGGTTTAGCTCGTAACCTAAACAGGTTGTAGGGGTTGGCTCGTCTGAAAAAGGATTTACATAGAGGCGACCTTGCATCAGCAAGTGTTCGCTCAGTGTGGCGTCTAATGGTAACTGTTGGTGGAACTCTTCTCTCTGGCTCATTTTTAGTTGGTGAGTGAGCATACGATTGAGTTTCTTATGCAGTTGGTCATGTGCATTCGGGCCATACCAAATGCCTTCATTCAGTAAGTAAAATTTGATGGCCACTTCCCAATGCTCGTATTGTTTGGTTTCCTGATTCTCGAGGATCAAATCGACGGCGCCAATTGTGCGGCCAGCCGTGTCGTTGAGTTGAATCTCTTCAGCAACCAGTTCATATCGAGGCGAGCAAGTCAGTAGCTTGGTGCAAAGGTGTTGGTAAAGGAAGCCAAGTCGTGGATTGCCATCGTAATCTTCATTGTCCGATAGAGGTGGTGTCAGAATGTCTTCGACGGTGACAAAGGGCGTTTGAAGTTTAAAAAGTGGTGGGGTGCTAGCAATCCATTGATAGAAACGTTGTAGAGAATTCATCCATTATCCTTGTTGTCGCAGGCAGAGCCTTTCTATTGTATCGAAATTTATTCTGGTTGGGGATGCCACAACTAGCATCCTGATCACGGTTCGATATACACTTTGTTTAAGCCACAAGTATTGGAAGTAACAATGAATAATTTACAGCTGGAAAAGATCCTTAACGAGAAATTATCGCCGCAACTTATTAAAGACTACGCACCGAATGGAATGCAAGTTGAAGGCAAATCAGAAATCAAACGCATCGTGACAGGCGTAACGGCCTCACAAGCATTGATCGATAAAGCCATCGAGTTAGAGGCTGATGCACTGCTTGTTCATCACGGATACTTTTGGAAAGGTGAACCAGAGCCAATTCGTGGTATGAAAGGAAAGCGTATCCGCAGTTTGATCAAAAGTGACATCAACCTTTACGGCTACCATTTACCGCTAGATATTCATCCTGAGTTGGGTAACAACGCAGAGTTGGCACGCTTGCTAGACATTGAAGTGGAAGGTGGCTTAGAAGGACACCCTCAATCTGTCGCTCTGTTTGGCCGCTTGAAACAAACAATGACTGGCGCTGACTTCACGAACAAAATCAATCACGTATTAAACCGTGAACCTTTGCATATCGCGCCTGACAATGCAGAAAAAATGATTGAGACGGTAGGTTGGTGTACCGGCGGTGGTCAAGACTTCATTGAGCTTGCGGCTCAGCATGGATTAGATGCATTTATTTCGGGCGAGATCTCAGAGCGTACGACTTACACGGCTCGTGAATTGGATATCCATTACTTCTCTGCAGGTCATCACGCAACCGAACGTTACGGCATTAAAGCGTTGGGTGAATGGTTAGCGCAGGAGCACGGTTTAGACGTTACGTTTATTGATATTGATAACCCAGTATAGAAGGGGTGGGCTTTGTCCTTTGAGATGCGAAAGTGTTACGCAATTATCTCTCGCATCTTGAGGCGAAGTGTTCCATAGAGCGAAGCTCGTTCTCATCTTTTCCAAATAGAAAGGGTTGACGCTTTCACGTCAACCCCAACACTTATCCGATTCTCGATTCTCGATTCTAACGCCTACTCACGCTCGTGCAGTGGAGAGAACTCGCGTTGAGTTTCACCAGTGTATAGCTGACGAGGACGACCGATTCGGTTTAGTGGGTCGCTGTGCATTTCGTTCCAGTGAGCAATCCAACCGATAGTACGAGAAATCGCGAAGATTACCGTAAACATCGATACAGGAATACCGATCGCTTTTAGGATGATGCCTGAGTAGAAGTCTACGTTCGGGTATAGCTTCTTAGACACGAAGTATTCGTCAGAAAGAGCAATACGTTCAAGTTCCATTGCAACGTCTAGCAGTGGATCCTTGATGTTTAGCTCTTTTAGTACTTCGTGACATGTTTCACGCATTACCGTTGCACGTGGATCGTAGTTTTTGTAAACGCGGTGACCGAAGCCCATTAGACGGAATGGATCATCTTTGTCTTTTGCACGCTCTACGTACTCAGGGATGTTATCTACGCTTCCGATTTCTTCAAGCATCTTCAGACACGCTTCGTTTGCACCACCGTGCGCAGGACCCCATAGAGAAGCAATACCTGCGGCAATACATGCGAACGGGTTCGCACCAGAAGAACCGGACAAACGAACCGTTGATGTCGATGCATTTTGTTCGTGATCTGCGTGAAGCGTGAAGATCTTATCCATCGCACGAGCAACAACAGGGTTTACTTCGTATTCTTCACATGGGTTTGCGTACATCATGTGTAGGAAGTTTTCTGCGTAGCTTAAGTCGTTACGAGGATAGATAAATGGCTGACCGATAGAGTACTTGTAACACATCGCCGCCAATGTTGGCATTTTAGACAGTAGACGGTACGCCGCGATCTCACGGTGCTCGTCGTTGTTGATATCGAGTGAATCGTGGTAGAAGGCCGCTAGTGCACCAACCACACCACACATTACTGCCATTGGGTGTGCATCACGTCGGAAGCCATGGAAGAAGCTTGCGATTTGTTCATGCACCATCGTATGGCGAGTAACCGTTGTTTTGAATTGCTCGTATTGCTCACGGGTAGGGGCTTCACCATAAAGCAGGATGTAACATACTTCCAAGTAATCTGCGTTATTGGCTAATTGATCAATCGGGTAGCCGCGGTGCAAAAGAATACCTTTGCCGCCGTCGATGTACGTGATTGATGATTCACAAGATGCAGTGGCAAGAAAACCTGGGTCAAAAGTAAAGTAACCATTGGCTCCCAGTTTACGAACATCAATCACAGGTGTACCTAGCGTACCGTCCATAATTGGCAGTTCGATCGGCGCATGACCTTCAACGTGAAGGGTAGCTTTCTTATCCGCCATAACAATCTCCTTTGTTTATTATTTAATCCGTCCAGGATGTTTATGTGCCATTTTTGTACTGTTGTTAAAGCTTAAAGTCAATTTTTCTCCATTTTTGTGTGCACTTGTTATGATTTTTCTCATGAAAATCGTTAAAAATCTGTTCTATGTAGCATAATTTGTTACATCAATTGTATTAGAATGTTGCTGGCCGTATATTGGCACAGAAAATTTTAGTTAAATCCTTATAAATTCGGGGCTGGAAACAAAAGTGAGGTTTGTTTACTGACTCCGTTTGTTAACGAAGTGTTTACAATTATCTCCGAGCATATTGCGAGTATTTGTTAATCAAGTGTTAACTTTTGTACGTTTGGAAGCTGAAATTGGTTATAACAATAAATGCTCAATGGAGCTGAGTGAGCAAGCCCGTGAAAGAAAGAAAGTCAAGACCTGTTAATTTAGATTTACAGACCATCCGCTTTCCCATCACAGCAATCGCGTCCATCCTACATCGTGTGTCGGGTGTGATTACGTTTGTTGCGGTGGGCATATTGCTTTGGTTACTGTCCATTTCTCTGTCATCCCCGATGGGTTTTATGGAAGCCGCTGATATCGTCGATAGCTTCTTCGTGAAATTCATTCTGTGGGGAATTCTAACTGCACTTGCCTACCACATCGCTGGTGGTGTCCGTCACCTGTTGATGGACCTAGGCCATTTCGAAGAACTCGATTCAGGCGCGATGAGCGCTAAAGTCGCATTTGGTGCTACTGCAGTATTATCACTATTGGCGGGGATCTTGGTATGGTAAAACACGTCTCTTCATTTGGTCGTAATGGTGTCCACGATTTCTTATTGATTCGTGCATCAGCAATCATTATGACGCTATACACGATTTATCTGATTAGCTTCTGCGCTTTCTCAGATATCTCTTACGCATCTTGGACCCAATTCTTTGGTGGTACGTTCACCAAAGTTTTCACCATGTTGGCCTTAGTCTCAATTCTAATTCACGCGTGGGTTGGTTTGTGGCAGGTGTTAACGGATTACATTAAGCCCGCGATACTTCGTGGTGCATTGCAACTTGGTGTTATTGCCGTTTTATTCGGCTATGTTTTCTCTGGTCTATTTATTCTGTGGGGTGCGTAAGTGTCTATTCCAGTTCGTGAGTTTGATGCCGTAGTAATCGGCGCTGGTGGTGCGGGTATGCGCGCTGCACTACAAATTTCGGAGCAAGGCCTGTCATGTGCGTTGCTATCTAAAGTTTTCCCAACACGTTCACACACTGTTTCTGCTCAAGGTGGTATTACGGTTGCGCTAGGTAATGCGCACGAAGATCATTGGGAACAGCACATGTACGATACGGTTAAAGGTTCTGACTATATCGGTGACCAAGACGCAATCGAATACATGTGTAAGAACGGCCCTGAATCTGTTATCGAGCTAGAGAAAATGGGTCTTCCTTTCTCTCGTTTTGATAACGGCACTATTTATCAACGCCCGTTTGGTGGCCAGTCAAAGAACTTTGGTGGCGAGCAAGCTGCGCGTACAGCGGCAGCGGCTGACCGTACTGGTCACGCACTCCTGCACACGCTATACCAACAAAACATCAAGCACAAAACAACGGTATTCTCTGAGTGGTATGCTCTTGATATCGTTAAAAATGAAGATGGTGTTGTTCTAGGCTGTACGGCGCTATGCATGGAAACGGGTGAAGTGTGCTACTTCAAATCGAAAGCAACCATCTTAGCAACGGGTGGTGCAGGTCGTATTTACGCATCAACGACTAACGCGCACATCAATACTGGTGATGGTGTTGGTATGGCACTTCGTGCTGGTGTCCCAATGCAAGACATGGAAATGTGGCAGTTCCACCCAACGGGTATCGCTGGCGCAGGTGTTCTTGTTACTGAAGGTTGTCGTGGTGAGGGTGGTTACCTTCTAAACAAGGACGGCGAACGCTTCATGGAGCGTTACGCACCAAACGCGAAAGACCTTGCTGGTCGTGACGTGGTTGCACGTTCAATGATGATTGAAATCCGTGAAGGTCGTGGCTGTGATGGCCCTTGGGGTCCACATATTAAATTGAAACTTGATCACCTAGGTAAAGATACACTGGAGTCTCGTTTACCGGGCGTTTGTGAGTTGTCTCGTACATTTGCGCACGTTGATCCGGTCAAAGAGCCAATCCCGGTAATTCCTACGTGTCACTATATGATGGGTGGTATTCCTACTCAGGTATCAGGCCAAGCGATTAAGCAAGATGAAAGCGGCGCGGATGTTGAAGTTCAAGGCCTATTCGCTTGTGGTGAAATTGCATCAGTATCAGTACACGGTGCTAACCGTCTTGGCGGTAACTCACTACTAGACTTGGTGGTATTTGGTCGTGCAACAGGTCTGCACCTAGGTGAAACTCTGCTTAAACAAGCTGATGCGAAACCTGCAACTGAAGCAGACATTGAACGTTCACTAGAGCGTTACAACCGTTGGGAAAATAGCACTGACGGTGAAGATCCAGCGCAAATTCGTAAAGACCTACAACAATGTATGCAAAACAACTTCTCGGTATTCCGTGAAGGTGATGCAATGGCTAAAGGTCTTGAAGAGCTTAAAGTTATCCGTGAGCGTCTGAAGAACGCACACCTTGCTGACAAATCGACAGAGTTCAACACTCAACGTATTGAGTGTCTAGAACTAGAGAACTTGATGGAAACAGCATACGCAACAGCTGTAGCAGCAAACTACCGCACAGAAAGCCGTGGTGCACATGCTCGCTTTGACTTCCCAGACCGTGATGATGAGCAGTGGTTATGCCACTCAATCTACAACCCGGAAACGGAAGCAATGGCTAAACGTGGTGTAAACATGGAGCCAATCCATCGTGAAGCATTTCCGCCAAAAGCACGTACGTACTAAGGAAAGGAGGGTAATATTATGAAACTGAATTTCTCTTTGTACCGCTACAACCCGGATGTCGACCAAAAGCCGTACATGAAAGACTACACGCTTGAGGTTGAAGAAGGATCAGACATGATGCTTCTGGATGCCTTGATCCTTTTGAAGGAGCAAGACCCTAGCATTGCATTCCGTCGTTCATGTCGTGAAGGTGTGTGTGGTTCTGATGGCCTTAACATGAATGGTAAAAACGGATTAGCGTGTATTACACCTTTATCTGCTTTGAAAGGCGATAAGCTCGTCATTCGACCATTACCTGGTCTGCCTGTTGTACGTGATCTTATCGTTGACATGACTCAGTTCTACGATAACTATGCGAAAGTTAAGCCTTTCTTGATTGACGATGGTGCTCTTCCACCGTCTCGTGAAAACTTACAATCGCCTGATGAGCGTGCGCATCTAGATGGCTTGTACGAATGTATTATGTGTGCATGTTGTACGACATCTTGTCCGTCTTTCTGGTGGAACCCTGATAAATTTATCGGCCCTGCTGGTCTTTTAGCGGCCTATCGTTGGTTAATTGATAGCCGAGATACAGCGACTGATGAACGTTTGTCCGATCTTGATGATGCATTTAGCGTTTTTCGTTGCCATGGCATCATGAATTGTGTAAGTGTTTGTCCTAAGGGGCTAAATCCAACGAAAGCCATCGGTCATATCAAGTCGATGTTGGTCAATCGTTCGATTTAATTAACAACAAAAAATTGCCGACCTAAATGGGTCGGCTCTTAATAGCTCGGCGCAGACCGCAGCAAACGTGAAAACTACTGGTTAAGGGAAAATATGCACAACGGCGTGATGAAGGCATGGCTCGAGTCTTCACACTTGGCTGGCGCCAATGCAACGTATGTAGAAGACCTCTACGAACTGTATCTAAGTGACCCCGATCTGGTAAGTGAGGAGTGGAAACGTGTATTCGATGAGTTGCCAAAGAACTCAGAAGAAGTGGCTGATCAGCCACACTCGCGTGTCCGCGACTACTTCCGACGACTCGCTCAAGAAACAAAGCATTACAGTGTCCAAGTTAGTGATCCAGATGTCGACGCTAAGCAAGTAAAAGTTCTCCAGCTTATCAACGCATACCGTTTCCGCGGTCATGAAGCTGCAGAGCTCGATCCTCTAGGTCTATGGCAACGTCCACCTGTGGCGGAGCTAGACCCTGCATTCCACAATCTCACCGAAGATGACTTCGCAGAAACTTTTAACGTAGGTTCTTTCGCCGTCGGCCAAGAAACCATGCAGTTAAAAGATATCTACTCAGCACTTAAGAAAACCTACTGTGGTTCGATTGGTGCAGAATACATGCACATGACAGACACAGAACAAAAACGTTGGATTCAACAGCGTTTAGAGTCTGTCGTTGGTCAGCCATCTTTCGATAAAGACGAAAAGCGTACATTTCTTGAGGAGCTAACGGCTGCTGAAGGTCTAGAGCGTTACTTGGGCGCAAAATTCCCAGGGGCGAAACGCTTCTCGCTAGAAGGTGGCGATGCACTGATTCCGATGACGAAAGAACTGATTCGACATGCTGGTACAAGCGGTATGCGTGAAGTTGTGATCGGTATGGCTCACCGCGGACGTTTAAACATGTTGGTTAACGTTCTAGGTAAGAAGCCACAAGATTTGTTCGATGAGTTTGCGGGCAAGCACGATGATACATGGGGTACTGGCGATGTTAAGTACCACCAAGGTTTCTCTGCTGACTTTGCGACGCCAGGTGGTGATGTTCACCTTGCGTTAGCCTTTAACCCATCTCACCTTGAGATTGTAAATCCAGTAGTTATTGGCTCTGTACGAGCTCGTCAAGATCGCTTAGGTGATTTTGAGGGCAGTCGCGTACTACCAATCACTATTCATGGCGACTCTGCGATCGCAGGACAGGGTGTGGTTGCCGAGACGTTCAACATGTCTCTTGCTCGTGGCTTCTGTGTTGGTGGTACGGTGCGTATTGTTGTAAACAACCAAGTTGGTTTTACAACATCAAACCCTCGCGATACACGCTCTACCATGTACTGTACAGATATCGCTAAGATGGTACAGGCTCCGATTTTCCACGTTAATGCTGATGATCCAGAAGCGGTAGCATTCGTTACCCGTATTGCACTGGATTACCGTAATGAGTTCAAACGTGATGTTGTCATTGACTTGGTTTGTTACCGTCGTCATGGTCACAACGAAGCCGATGAGCCAAACGCAACTCAGCCATTGATGTACCAAAAAATCAAGAAGCACCCAACGCCTCGTAAGCTTTATGCAGATGTACTGATCGATAAAAACGAATCAGACATTGAAGTCGCGACGCAATTGGTCAATGAATACCGCGACGCGCTAGATAAAGGCGAAGTTGTGGTGAAAGAATGGCGTCCAATGGCGTTGCATTCGGTTGACTGGTCTCCATACCTTGGTCACGACTGGGATGTGGATTGGGACAACAAATTTGATGAGACTCGCCTTAAAGAGCTTGGTCAGCGCCTAATTCAATACCCAGATAGTCATAAACTGCAAAGCCGCGTAAACAAGCTTTATAACGATCGTTCTGCAATGATCAGTGGTGAAAAAGCAATTGACTGGGGCATGGCTGAGACACTGGCATACGCTACGATCGTTGATGACGGCAAGCGTATTCGTATCTCGGGTCAGGATTCTGGCCGTGGTACGTTCTTCCACCGTCACTCTGTTTTGCATAACCAAAATGATGCAAGTACATACATTCCGCTAGCAAATATTCATGACAAACAAGGTCCATTCCAAGTGTTTGACTCTGTGTTGTCAGAAGAAGCCGTATTGGCGTTTGAGTACGGTTATGCGACAGCAGAACCAAGTGGTTTGACTATTTGGGAAGCTCAATTCGGTGACTTTGCAAACGGCGCACAAGTCGTGATTGACCAGTTCATCTCATCAGGTGAACAAAAATGGGCACGCCTATGTGGTCTAACGATGTTGCTACCTCACGGTTACGAAGGTCAAGGTCCTGAGCACTCATCTGCGCGTCTTGAGCGTTACCTACAATTATGTGCTGAACAGAATATGCAGGTTGTAGTGCCATCTACGCCAGCACAGGTTTATCACATGATTCGTCGCCAAGTGGTGCGCCCTATGCGTCGCCCACTGATTGTTATGTCACCTAAGTCGCTACTGCGTCATCCACTTTGTACTTCAACGTTGGAAGAATTGTCTGATGGCACATTCCAACCAGCGATTCCTGAGATTGATAATCTGGAACCGAGCAAAGTGAAACGTGTTGTGTTCTGTTCAGGAAAGGTTTACTTCGACCTTCTAGAACAACGTCGCAACAACGAACAAGATGATGTTGCTATTGTACGTGTTGAGCAACTGTACCCATTCCCTCTGGATGAAGTACAAGCTGCCATCGAACAATACACGAATGTTGAAGATTTTGTTTGGTGTCAGGAAGAGCCTCAAAACCAAGGTGCTTGGTACTGCAGTCAACACAACTTCCGTGCTGCAATTCCAGCAGGTGCAGATCTTAAATACGCAGGTCGCCCAGCTTCTGCTTCGCCAGCAGTAGGCTACATGTCGGTGCACTTGAAACAACAAAAAGCGTTGGTTGAAGACGCTCTGAACGTGAACTCAAAAACTTCGAATTAAGAACTAGAAGTTAAAGGAAGAAACAGATATGACAATTGAAATTCTGGTTCCAGATTTACCTGAATCAGTTGCTGACGCAACCGTAGCGACATGGCACAAACAACCAGGCGACGCGGTAGAGCGTGATGAAGTTCTGGTTGATATCGAAACCGATAAAGTGGTGCTTGAAGTTCCAGCTCCGGAAGCTGGCGTTTTAGAAGCCATTATTGAAGTAGAAGGTGCGACGGTACTTTCTAAACAACTGCTTGCAAAGCTTAAGCCAGGCGCGGTAGCGGGTGAGCCGACAACAGACTCAACAGAAGACAAAGAAGCGTCTCCTGATAAGCGTCACAAAGCAACGCTAACAGAAGAGAGCAACGATGCGCTAAGCCCAGCGGTTCGTCGTCTTCTTGCTGAACACGGTCTTGAAGCTAGCCAAGTGAAAGGCTCTGGTGTTGGCGGTCGTATTACTCGAGAAGACATTGAAGCGCACCTTGCAAATGCAAAAGCGGCACCAAAAGCGGAAGCTCCAGCAGCCGTTGAAGCGCCTGCAGCGGCTCGCAGCCAAAAACGTGTTCCAATGACGCGTCTGCGTAAGACAGTGGCAAACCGTCTTCTAGAAGCGAAGAACAACACGGCAATGCTAACCACGTTTAACGAAGTGAACATGAAGCCAATCATGGACCTTCGTAAGCAATACAAAGACCAGTTCGAAGAACGCCACGGTACTCGTCTTGGTTTCATGTCTTTCTACGTGAAAGCAGTAACAGAAGCACTAAAACGTTACCCAGAAGTGAACGCATCTATCGATGGTGATGATATCGTTTACCACAACTACTTCGACATCAGCATGGCAGTTTCTACGCCACGTGGTCTAGTGACGCCAGTTCTAAAAGATTGTGACACACTAGGTTTCGCTGACATCGAAAAAGGCATCAAAGAGTTAGCAATCAAAGGCCGTGACGGCAAGCTGACCGTTGATGAACTGATGGGCGGTAACTTCACTATCACCAATGGCGGTGTATTTGGTTCATTGATGTCTACGCCAATCATTAACCCACCACAATCGGCAATCTTGGGTATGCACAAAATCCAAGAGCGTCCAATGGCGGTTGATGGCAAAGTAGAAATCTTGCCGATGATGTACCTAGCACTATCTTACGACCACCGTTTGATTGATGGCCGTGAGTCAGTGGGCTTCCTGGTAACCATTAAAGAGCTACTAGAAGATCCAGCGCGTCTGTTATTAGACGTTTAATATCGCTAAAACGTCGAGTTATCCTTGATGGCTCGACGTCTACAGCATCCAAGGCTAGACTGGCTCAGCGTCTGGCCTTCATTTGAACTGCCCCCGATATAAACTTATAAGCAGTTGATTTGAGAAGACCCTACAGACGTACCGTATGAAGCGGCGTTATGGAAATAATAAATCCCCTAAGGGATAAACAAACGGAATATCAAAATGAATTTGCACGAATACCAAGCCAAACAGCTGTTTGCAGAATTCGGTTTGCCTGTACCAGAAGGCTACGCATGTGATACGCCACAAGAAGCTTTCGAAGCGGCGGGTCGCATCACTACTGAAAAGAAAGTCGTTAAATGTCAGGTTCACGCTGGTGGTCGCGGTAAAGCGGGCGGCGTAGAACTACACGATACAAAAGACGGCGTAAAAGAATTCGCACAAAAATGGCTAGGTAAGAACTTGGTTACTTACCAAACAGACGCAAATGGTCAGCCTGTTACTAAAATCCTTGTAGAAGAAGCATCTAACATTGCGAACGAACTTTACCTGGGTGCGGTTGTAGACCGCGCAACTCGTAAGATCGTTTTCATGGCTTCGACTGAAGGTGGTGTAGAAATCGAAAAAGTTGCGGAAGAAACGCCGGAGCTAATCCATAAAGCGGCAATCGATCCACTTGTAGGCCCTCAAGCTTACCAAGGTCGCGAGCTAGCATTCAAACTTGGCCTTGAAGGCGATCAAATCAAACAATTCGTTAAGATCTTTATGGGCCTTGGCGCGATGTTCTCTCAGTACGACCTAGCGCTACTAGAAATCAACCCGCTTGTCATTACAGGTGAAGGTAACCTTCTTTGCCTTGACGGCAAAATCAACATTGACTCAAACGCAATGTACCGTCAGCCAAAGCTTCGTGAAATGCACGATCCTTCACAAGAAGACGAGCGTGAAGCACACGCAGCTCAGTGGGAACTGAACTACGTAGCTCTTGATGGCAACGTTGGCTGTATGGTTAACGGTGCAGGCCTTGCAATGGGTACGATGGATATCGTAAACCTACATGGCGGCAAGCCAGCAAACTTCCTTGATGTAGGTGGCGGCGCGACAAAAGAGCGTGTAGCTGAAGCATTCAAGATCATCCTTTCTGATGACAATGTTAGTGCAGTACTAGTAAACATCTTCGGTGGTATCGTTCGTTGTGACATGATCGCTGAAGGTATTATCGGTGCGGTTAAAGAAGTAGGCGTAACAGTTCCTGTAGTTGTTCGTCTAGAAGGTACAAACGCAGACCTAGGTCGCGAAGTACTTGCGAATTCTGACGTTGATATCATTGCAGCTGAATCTCTAACAGATGCTGCTCAGAAAGTTGTTGCTGCTGCGGAGGCTAAATAATGTCTGTATTAATTAACAAAGACACTAAAGTAATCTGTCAGGGTTTCACTGGCGGTCAAGGTACATTCCACTCAGAGCAAGCTATCGCATACGGTACGCAAATGGTTGGTGGTGTATCTCCTGGTAAAGGTGGTCAAACTCACCTTGGTCTTCCAGTATTCAACACAGTACGTGAAGCTGTAGAAGTAACTGGCGCGACAGCAACCGTTATCTACGTGCCAGCACCTTTCTGTAAAGATGCAATCCTAGAAGCGATTGACGCAGGTATCGAGCTGATCGTAACGATCACTGAAGGTATCCCAACAACAGATATGATCGACGTTAAAGTGAAGCTAGAAGAAACTGGCGTTCGCATGATCGGTCCTAACTGTCCAGGTCTTATCACTCCAGACGAGTGTAAGATTGGTATCATGCCTGGTCACATCCACAAGAAAGGTAAAGTAGGTATCGTATCTCGCAGCGGTACTCTTACTTACGAAGCAGTTAAACAAACAACAGATGAAGGCTTCGGTCAGTCTACATGTGTTGGTATCGGTGGTGACCCAATCCCAGGTTCAAACTTTATTGATATCCTAAAATTGTTCCAAGAAGACCCGGAAACTGAAGCAATCGTAATGATTGGTGAAATCGGTGGTACTGCGGAAGAAGAAGCTGCGGCGTTCATCAAAGAGAACGTAACTAAGCCAGTGGTTTCTTATATTGCAGGTGTTACTGCTCCTCCTGGTAAACGTATGGGGCACGCAGGTGCGATCATCTCTGGTGGTAAAGGTACTGCTGAAGACAAATTCGCAGCTCTAGAAGCGGCAGGCGTAAAGACTGTTAAATCTCTAGCAGAGATTGGCAAAGGTCTACGTGAAGTGACTGGTTGGTAAGAAGCCAAACCAATACAAAAGCATTAACAAGCCTGCGATTTCGCAGGCTTTTCTTTTTGTCTTACGCTTTGCGCCTAATCAGTTGGCTAAGCATAAATAGGGATGTCGCGCTAATCACAACAGAAGGACCTGCGGGTGTATCGAAATGCCAAGACAGACTGAGTCCCATTAATACAGCAACAGAGCCAATGATTGAGGCGAAAAAGGCCATTTGTTCCGGCGATGAAGAGACTTTACGTGCGGTTGCTGCAGGGATGATCAATAGGGAAGTCATAATCAGTGCCCCAACAAACTTCATACCTACGGCGATAACAATACCGACCATCAGCATTAATACTAAGCGCACTAAATCTGTATTTACGCCTTCGACAGCAGCTAACTCTTCACTTACGGTGCTCGATAACAATGGACGCCAGAAAAAGTACAAACATGCACTTACAGCCACAACACCTGCGTAAATGAACATTAAGTCTTGTGGAGAAACGGCGAGTAAATCACCAAATAGGTAGCTCATCAAGTCAATGCGAACATTATCCAAGAAGCTCACAGAAACTAAGCCGATGGAAAGGGCGCTATGAGCTAAAATACCTAGTAGGGTATCGGTGGCAACGAGTTGCTGTTTTTGTAGCGTTACGAGCAACACCGCAAGGGCTAAACAGCACACTAAAAGAGCCAGATACAAATTTACATTAAGCAGAAAGCCAAGGGCGAGTCCCATTAGGGAAGCATGCGCTAACGTATCACCAAAGTAAGCCATTTTCCGCCACACGACGAAAGAGCCTAATGGTCCTGCAATAATGGCAATACCAATGCCAGCAAGAATAGAAGGCAGTAAAAACTCAATCATGGTGGTGATGTCCGTGGTTATGTTGTGAGCAAGATGTCGCATCGCCTGTTACAGGAGAGCCAGCAAGATCGTGATGATGGTGTTCATGATCATGATGATAAAAAGCAAGCGATTCACGAGTCGCGTTACCAAATAGAGCGATGTACGACGGATGCTGAGTAATCGTCGCTGGTGAGCCAGAGCAACAAACATGATGGTGCAAACATATGACATCATCTGTTTTCGCCATTACCAGATGCAGGTCGTGCGATACCATGAATACACCACAATCGAAGCGATGACGAATGCTTTCGATTAAATCGTATAAGTCAATCTGACCTTGAATATCAACGCCTTGAGCTGGTTCATCAAGTACTAAGAGTTCTGGTCGCTGGAGTAGAGCACGAGCGAGCAATACCCGCTGGTTCTCACCACCAGACAAGCGATGCATATTGCTATTTAGTAAGTGTTCCGCTCCAACTAATCTCAAAGCATCTAGGCATTCTTGTTTGCTGTATTTCCCAGCAAGATTAAGGAATCGAACGACATTGAGAGGCAGAGAGTCGTTGAGTTTCAGTTTCTGAGGAACATATCCAATCTTCAGCTTTCGTTTGTTCGTAAGTTTGCCACTTGTCGGTTTTTGTAACCCTAAAATGACTCGAACTAAAGTGGATTTTCCCGCTCCGTTGGGACCGATAAGAGTAGTGATTTTACCCTTTTCTAATTCCATGCTGATGTTATCAAGAACTCTACGACCATCGAATTCGACGCACAGCTGTTCAAGACGGACTAATGAAGACATGAATGAAACTCATTTGCAAACTGATAATGTTATAATGTAACATTATCTCACTTTCAACGCCATATCCCAAGTAAAACTATGAAAAGAGCACTAATTCTTGCTGCTTCAGCAATACTAACTTTACCTGCACACGCAGTGACCGTGTTAACTAGCATCAAACCTATTCAAATGATCACAACTGAGCTAACGGAAGGTGTAACAACACCGGATGTGTTACTTCAGAATAATGCCTCTCCTCATGATTATGCTTTGCGTCCTTCGGATGTAAAAAAAGCGGCTGCGGCTGATCTTGTTATTTGGTATGGGCATGATTTAGAACCCTTCCTTGAAAAAGTGGTAGCAGACAAAGACAACACGCTTACCGTAAGTAAAATCCCAGACCTTAAATTGCGTGAATTTGGTAGCGAGCATGCTCACGACCATGATGGGCACGATCACGGTACCCATGATCCTCATTTTTGGCTTGGTATTGAAACCGTTCAACAAGTCGCTAACGCGATCGCCCATAAACTCGCTGAAATCGATCCTGCTAATGCCAGCACTTATGCAGCAAACCTGAAAAAATTTGATGAACATCTGAAAACGACAGACGCAGAAATTAAGCAAGAGCTTACGCCAGTTAAAGACAAGGGGTACTTCGTTTTCCATGATGCCTATGGTTACTTTGAAGAGCGTTATGGGCTAAATCAAATGGGCCACTTTACTGTCTCTCCTGATCGCAAGCCTGGCGCAAAAACATTGATTCATATCCGTAAAACACTAGGGACGGGCGATGTAGCATGTGTCTTTTCTGAGCCACAGTTTACTCCTGCAGTGATCGAAAGTGTTATGCGTGGTAATGATGTGAACACTGGCGTACTTGATCCGCTAGGCAGTGAAATTGATGTACAGTCAGGCAGTTACTTTGCATTTCTGAAACAAATGTCGAATAGCTTTAGTCAATGTTTGAGCGAAAAGTAACAAATGTGTTGTTACTCCTTACACTGAATTCGTTTTTAACGTGATCCAACAGTAAGAATTGCAACCTTTGGCGCAGTGAGTCTTTCCTATTAAAGGATTTGAAGTATCATTATCAATAATTAGCGGCTCGAAATAACCATATTGACACTTAGCTATGGAAGGCATGAGTGTACAAGAGCACGCACGTATTGATACATGTAAGGATTTCAACTTGCTGCGCCCATTAGCCCTATTTTTTGGGTTTTTTATCCTCTCATTTCAAGCGTTTGCTTCAAGTGAAGCGAATGCGATCTTCTACCCTTTGCCAAATCAGGTTAAGGGCACTTTTATTGCGGCGAAAAAATTGTTTCCTGGTGAACAGGGCGGGCTATGGATCCATGATGTTCACGGCAGAGTATTGTTCTATGACGGTCAAACGACGCTTCCCAAATCAGGCAGTTTCCTGCCAGCGAGAGAAGAACAATTAGCCTATCACAAAGGGTCATTTTGGACCTTTGTTGAAAATGAAGTTTATCAAACCTACCCAAATCGAGATCGTCGGCTAGTCTTTAGCCTCAATCCAGGCTCCCAAATACGTAAAATTGGTTCTTCGGGTCAATATATTTGGGTCAGTGATGGTGCGCATTTCTATACGTATAACATCGACACCAGCGAGCTGAATTCCTTCTCATTGCTCCAGCTTTATCAGCACAGCAACAACAGTTATGTATACATCAACGATGCCATATTTGTTGAAACAAAATGGGCCTTGGCGACGACATCAGGTGTCTACCTTTCTGAAGGCAATTCGTTTAACCACGTCGTTTCCTCAGGTAAGCACTACATAGAAAAAGTCTATTATTCGCATACTCGAAGGGAAATACTCATCGGAACGTTGAAAGGTGCGCTGATTTTCAATATTTACGAGCCTAACAAACCCGTGATCAGAATCGGAGCCTCCCATGTTTTGACGTTTGCAGAGACGAACCAAGAGTATTGGGTTGGTACGGAACAAGGGTTATATCTGTACTCTTTTTTGACTGGTGCTGTGACTCAGGTGACGCCTGCAAGTTTCTTGGAGATCGAATTAGCGAGTACCAAAATTTACTCTTTGTTGAACGATAATATGGGAGGAATGTGGATCGCGACGAATCAAGGGATTCGCTATTACTCACTATTCAGCAAAAAGTTTGAACGTATTACTTTCAGCAGTTATGACTCACAAACACTTTCTGGCCGTATTCGACAAACATTAACTGGCCCAGATGGCGTGTTATGGTTTGTCGATGACCACAACTTATATCGTTCTGGCTCTAAAGGTGTCATGAAAGTGATGAATTTAGCATCGCAAATCAATGAGTTTGCTTTCCAAGGCGACAGATTATGGCTGGCGACGTCTTCAGGATTAGAGATCTACAATTTAAATGATTTAGAACGTGTTAGTTATCCCTATTTAAGGGTTATGGCTGGTCGACCTATCGATCATATCGTTGCTGATGGTTCAACAAGACTGTGGGCTTCAAGTGGGTATCAATTATTTAATATTGATGTTTCTAGCCAAGAAGTTAGGAACTTTGGTAGTGATTGGTTAGTCAGCCAATACCTACCTGCTAAGATCACCCGTCTCTACGACAAAGAAGAACTGTTATTGATTGGTACTGACCACGGTGTGTACGAGTACGATGGAGAACGAATCCGATTCAACCGTTTCTCAGAAAAATACGGTGAATCCTTAGACATGATTACAGCAATCGATGGTTCTCAGTGGTTTGCCTCTGCATACGGCGTGTTTAAAACGATGCCAGGTAGTGATTCAAAGCAAGTCATGGAAATGAGTGTTTCCAACTCTCGTCCTGCATGTATGATCAGTGACTCTGAAGGCGTCTGGCTCGCATCGTCTGTTGGCCTGAGTTATTACCATTTGTCTGGTCAGTTAATGAAACATTATTCCTCTTCATCCGGCTTGATAAATAATGAGTTCTTGCCTGGTGTATGTAATACGATCAGGCGTGCTGAGGATAGTGACCGCCAACTTATCTTTGGTTCGCAATATGGGTTGGTCAAGGCTGATGCTTCTAAGCTTCTGGTGTCTAATACGCCAGAATCCAAGCTTATTGTTAGCCAAGTCATGTTAGAAAATGATGTGGTTCAAGTCGGAAGCGCCGATCTTTTGGAGATGAAGCTACCGTATGGGTCTTCTTTAAGTTTCCTTTTTGGTGTCATGCCTAAACCTGACAATCAGAATTTGTATTATCGCTTGCACGAAAATGAGAAGTGGCAAACTTTAGAAGGTGGGCAACTGACTCTAGAGCACCTGAATTCAGGAGAGTATCACTTACAAGTGAGCAATGACTCACAATTAGCCTCTGGAATGATAGGGCTTGATTCGAAATTTACTGTCTTGGAACCGTGGTATTTATCTAAACTCGCGATCACGGGTTTTACCATGGTGGTTATTGTCATTCTTGCTTTGATTATTTACTGGCGTTCTCGCTATGTACTACAGGCCAACCGTGACCTCGCTGCTCAAGTTACATTGAAAACAAACCAATTACGCCATCAAAGTCGTGTATTACTCACCAGTAATCAGCAGTTGAGAAAGCAAATACAGGTAAGAAACTTATTAGTCGACCATGTTGCCCAATCGATTAAGACAAGCGTCGATTCCATTGCCAATAGGTTGCCTATAGATCTGGACTCAGCAACCCAAGACCATCTTTCGAAAACCTACTGGCAACTTAACGAATTAAAGAGTTCGCCAGAAGATAGCAGCGGTGGCAGCCAAAATTACAACCTAAGCCAAATAACGCAGTCTGTCGTTGACGTATGGCGAGAGGATTTCTCGAAAGCTGGCATTGTTGTCGAGTTGGAAGATGCTAATAAATCCAGTCGAATCGCACTTGAGAGTTTTAATCTCGATGTTATCTTCAATAGCATCTTTGCTAATGCGATAAAGCGTTCATTCCGAGGTCAGTCAGTTAAGCTGGTCTTAGAGGAGGGAAATGACATTGTTTCGCTCAGCTTTATCGATTACGGAACTCAACTGCCTAGTAAAGTGTCGACGATGCGTCCTTCTAATACTACAAATGTAGACTTAAGTATGGACAACCTGCCTCAACTGGTATCGGTGAGTGGAGGACATTTATCAATGTTCGCCTCTGATGCTCAGAATAAAATCGAAATCACTTGGCCATGTGCGCAAGAGCTGAGCCATGTTGAGGAATCATTACCGGAATTTACCCAATCAGAACCAATATCGGAGAAAGTGTCACCGGAGCAAGAGTGGCTGATGAAAGTTTATCAATTAGTTGCAGAAAATTATCATGATGCGGAATTCGGTACCGCCTCTGCGGCGAAGTTGCTGTTTATGTCTGAACGTAGCTTACAGCGTCGTTTCAAATCCGCGTCATCGAGAACTTTCAAAGATTATCTTACAGAGGTGCGCTTAGAAACAGCATGTGAGCAACTATTAGCGGGTGAAAAAATCAGTGAGGTTGCATTTAATTGCGGCTTTAATGACCCTTCCTACTTCAGTCAAAAGTTTAAGCACCACTTCGGTTTACCTCCGTCTAAGTTTGCTATGACGCAAGAGAATCAAGTTAGCTAGATTCATTAGCTTTTGATGCTCTGCTATTAAATTGTTAAGCCCAGCTCGTTTTGATGCTGGGCTTTTTATTGGTTCATCGCGGCTTTCC
>NZ_MDAW01000003.1:0-2366 GCF_002875385.1 Vibrio sp. 10N.222.52.B12
GGAATTACGCAACAAAGCCAGCTGTTACGCACGCCCTAGTTACTTCATTCAAACGTAGGTGAAGTGACACGATATCCGAACCAGAGAAAAATGCCTCCTTTGAAGCGGCAGCTTCAAAGCCGTGTTCAAGTGCAAGATTTCTTGATTGCTCACTCCCCCAAACGACCACAGACATTTCAAATGCTTTAGCAAATTGAGTAATTCGTTGTCCAATTTTTCCGTAGCCCCAAATACCAAGCTTCAAGCCCTTTAGAGTACGACCTAGACCTAGTACACCCGAGTTTTGCCATTTATTGTTTTGAAGATTGACTGAATAAGTTGGTATGTGGCGACTTGCCGCCATAATCAGTGCCCAAGCTAATTCCGAAGGAGCAACAGGAGAGCCACGCCCCTCCAACACCTTTACTCCATACTTTTCGCATAGGTGGACATCAATATGGTGGCTTACTTTACCTGTTTGACTGATGACTTTAAGGTTAGGTAACTGTGTAAGCAGTGACTCTGTAATGACTGTACGTTCTCGGATTAAAACAAGACACTCTGTGTCTTTTAGCTTAGCTACCAACTCCGACTCAGGAAGTGTTTCGTTCAAGATGGACACATCGTGATGTGATAGTAATTCGAAACAATCTAACGTTCTAACCACATTCTGGTAGTCATCTAAAACTGTTATTTTCACGGAACTCTCCTTGTTGTTATAACGCCTTGCTAAGGTGTGAGTAACGCAATACAAAAGCTACCGCACAGTGCCTTAATCACATAAGCCACCGCAAAGTAAAAATGCCACGCGTTACGAATCACTCTTAAGCAATTTGTTAGTACATGCGCTACTTCTATTTATGCGCTCCAAGATATTGAAAAGTGGCATGATATGAGAGGCTTTGAACACTGAAGTGAGACGGGCAGCTACAAAACTTAATTCCCATTGAAAGACGAAAGTTGGCTAGAAGAAAAACGCACTTAACTCCCCTACTTTTACTGGCTTCAAATTAGAAAAGGATTCGGTCCTCGCACTTTGATGGCAACACCCAACGAACGACAAGATTAACTCAGGAAGCACAACGAAAACGAAGAAGCGCCACAGAAATAGGATAAGAGTTAGAAGCCGTAAACGGTGAAATCAAAGCAAGCACAACGCATATAGTGCCACCGGAAAGAACGTGAGAGGCACTAACTGAAAGGTGTAAATACAAGCGCTAAAATAGATAAACACCAAAACTTATGACCTTTGATGTCAAACCCGTACTAACGCCCTGTTAAGGTGTGAGCAACGCAATACCGAAGCTCCCGCAAACCACCTTAAACACAAAACGCAACGCATAGCAAAAATGCCAAGCGTTGCGAATCACTCTTAAACAGATTGTTAAGCTTACATTTCGTATATGCTCAACCCCATAGCGGCTCCAAGGACATACCAAACATTTTGCCACTTAACTCTAACTAGATCAGAACCAATATACGATGTTTCGTTATTACCTCGTCGAAGTAACTTACCATTTCCAATATAACTAAATTCTATATCTCCAAGTTTGTCTACGCTCATTTCATTAGGGAGCACACTCAATAATGGCGATACATAAACAGGATCATCAGCGATAACAAGAAACTCATCGAACAAATGAGCGAACCTAAGCATATGTTCTCCGAGTTCAAGACTATACCACTCCTCGGAGATCGTATTTATTCTCACTTCGCCCTTTTCATAATCAAGAGTTAAACCATTTAAATGCTCAATTTCATATCCATCTTCAGGGAGATGGAATATAAAAGCAGTAATAAAGGACTTTTCATACAACCACTCGATGGCATGAGGAATCACTTGATCAATTGATGGTAATGTCAATGTTTTCTCGGGATTGATTTTTCTGAAAAAGTTAATGGCTTTCATGCGTTCTTGGTAGAAAAACCTATAATCGATATACATTGCTCGATACTTAACTGGCTCTCGTTGCATTCTTTCACGGTATATTGTTCTAACTTCATCGACACAGCCTTTCGCGTCTCTATTGATCTCACGTCCCGTGAAACGAATAACCGTATAACCTGACCTTGTTAAATATCGTTGCCTTATTGCGTCTTTTTCTAATTGCTCTGGAGAAGAGTGATATGCGTGCCCATCCAACTCAATAATCAAACGAGCATCTCTAAGAATGAAATCCACCCTATATCTTGCATGCTTTGCTTTGTCGCCAAACCATTGCTCACTTTCAATTAAATCAGCAAGCTCATTTAGTTCTTTACTAAATTCAGCTTCAATGTGGGATTGACCACGATCTCTATACCAACTAGGAGCGTCTGCCGGTTGACCTGGATATTTCATTTTTCACCATAATATTTTTGTAAGCTTAACGCCCTGTTAAGGTGTG
>NZ_MDAW01000004.1:0-994 GCF_002875385.1 Vibrio sp. 10N.222.52.B12
AATACGGCAAGTTTTAGGCATACCAAGCCCTGTTATCTTATTCAACGCTTTGATCATCGCGTAGGTTTCACCAACTTGTGCGTTGTAATTTCTTAGACTTAACCGCCCACCAAGCAACTGTTTCACGCGATACATCGCAGTCTCGGATAGTGAACGCTTGTGATAGCCATACCGTTCTTTCCAATGTTTATTCGAACCGTATAACTTTTGACACCCCACCGCTAAGTTTCTTGGATGGCCTCGCTCCCAGAATGCTGCGCCTTCTCGTGGAGGGATGAGCGCTACCGCTCGCTTAACTTGAATAGCCTTATGGCAATCCCTTGTGTCATAAGCTCCATCACCTGATATCTCAAGGATTTTCCGACGTGTTTGTTTAAGCAAATTAGGCAGCACTTCTGCATCAGTCACCGTGGATAAGCTTAACTCTGCGGCAATAATTTCGTGTGTACCCGTATCTACTGCGAGGTGCAATTTCCGCCACACTCTGCGTTTACCATCCGTACCATGCTTTTTGACTTTCCACTCTCCTTCACCATAAACCTTGAGACCTGTTGCATCGATAGCAAGGTGCTGAATCGATCCTTTGGTTTTTGTTTTGAAACTCACGTTAACGTCTTTGGCTCGACGACTGATACAACTGTAGTGTGGGCAGCGCAGTGGAAGTTGAGCAAGTCGAAATACAGAATCCATAAACCCTTGTGAAGCACGAAGTGGCATTGAAAAGATACGCTTTACCATCAAAGCGGTTGTGATGGCTAAATCGCTGAAAATACGAGGTCTCCCGCGTTTGTTTTGCTTGCTTTGCTTCCATTCACTTATCGCTTCCTCGTCAATCCAAAATGTCAGAGAGCCGCGGTTGATAAGAGCTTGATTGTATTGCTTCCAGTTGTTTGTTTTGTAACGTGGTTTTGGCATGAGGCTACAGACTTAAGTGCATGTAGCCGATCAGATCGCAAGCTTTGAGTTTAGTTCCACCGATTTACGCAACAAAGCC
>NZ_MDAW01000005.1:0-1505 GCF_002875385.1 Vibrio sp. 10N.222.52.B12
CTGTCTCTTATACACAAATCCCCAAGCTTGTAGCTTGGGGATTTTTTTTGAACTCTTTCACGTGTGTGCGATCTGATCACTTAAGAATCCTTACTGAAACACTAAGATGACATATTCAGACGCTAAGCTTTGGGCACAAGAACAATTTGGACAAGCACAACTTAAAGACCCTAGAAGAACACAACGCCTCATCAGTTTAGCGACTTCCATTGCTAATCAACCAGGAGTCTCCGTGGCTAAACTTCCTTTTTCTCCCGCCGATATGGAAGGTGCATATCGCTTTATCCGTAATGAAAACATCGATGCAAAAGACATCGCTGAAGCAGGTTTTCAATCAACGGTATCTCGAGCTAACGAGCATGAGGAATTACTCGCGCTTGAAGATACAACAACGCTCAGTTTTCCGCATCGAAGTATAAAAGATGAACTCGGGCACACGAATCAAGGCGACAGAATTCGAGCTCTCCACGTACATTCGACGTTACTTTTTGCACCACAAAGTCAGACCATTGTTGGCCTGATAGAACAGCAACGATGGAGCCGAGATATTACTAAGCGTGGGCAAAAGCACCAACACGCGACTCGTCCTTATAAAGAGAAAGAGAGTTACAAATGGGAGCAAGCCTCTCGCCGTGTCGTTGAACGCCTAGGGGATAAAATGTTAGATGTTATCTCGGTCTGTGACCGAGAAGCTGACCTATTCGAATACTTAACTTATAAGCGTCAACATCAGCAGCGCTTTGTCGTTCGCTCAATGCAAAGTCGTTGTCTAGAAGAGCACGCTCAAAAGCTTTACGACTATGCGCAAACGTTACCAAGCGTCGAGACAAAAGAGCTTACCATCCCCCAAAAAGGAGGGAGAAAAGCGAGAAATGTAAAGCTTGATGTTAAATATGGTCAGGTGACATTAAAGGCTCCGGCAAACAAAAAAGAGCACGCTGGCATACCTGTTTATTATGTTGGCTGCCTTGAGCAAGGGACATCAAAAGACAAGTTAGCATGGCACCTCTTGACGTCGGAGCCAATAAATAACGTTGAAGACGCCATGAGAATTATCGGTTATTACGAGCGCCGATGGCTGATTGAAGATTTCCATAAAGTCTGGAAAAGTGAAGGGACAGATGTGGAGTCACTCAGGCTACAAAGTAAAGGTAACTTAGAGAGATTAAGTGTCATCTATGCCTTTGTTGCGACGCGTTTATTGGCGTTACGCTTCATTAAAGAAGTTGATGAGCTAACGAAAGAAAGTTGTGAAAAGGTATTGGGCCAAAAAGCTTGGAAGCTACTGTGGTTGAAACTAGAAAGTAAGACGTTACCTAAAGAAGTGCCCGATATGGGCTGGGCGTACAAAAATCTCGCTAAATTAGGCGGTTGGAAAGATACCAAGAGGACGGGCAGAGCTTCAATAAAGGTGCTTTGGGAAGGGTGGTTTAAACTACAAACCATCCTTGAAGGCTACGAACTCGCAATGTCTCTTGATCACTAGACTTGTGATCAAGAGACAG
>NZ_MDAW01000006.1:0-1428 GCF_002875385.1 Vibrio sp. 10N.222.52.B12
TAATGCCGATCGTTTTAAATAATTGAACGATCCTGAGCAGGGTTCATAATCGGTCTCAACATAGTTGAGGCCGATTTTTTTATGTCTGAGTTTTCTAAAGAGTTACAGATTACCGCTGAGTTTTGCCAAGAACATCATCTCAATGCTTTTGCTAAACATATTCCTTTAGAGTGGGTTGAAGAAGCGGTTAAACAAACTGGCAGAGCTTCTGTTCGTAAACGAAGGTTTCCTGCCGAGCAAGCTGTCTGGTTAGTATTAGGTATTGGGCTACTGAGAAATCGCTCGATTCAAAACGTGTGTGATAGGTTGGAGCTAGCGTTCCCTGATTCAAAAGGAGAATTACCACCACTAGCAACCAGTAGCATCATTAAAGGAAAAGAAAAGCTGGGCTTTGAGCCAATGCGTTACCTGTTCAAAATGACCGCAGCCCAATGGGAGCAACAAAGTGAGTTTGAACAATGTTGTGGATTGAAGCTATTGAGTGTTGACGGTACTTACTTCAAGACGCACGATACAGAAAGTAATCAGACCTTTGGCTATGCCCAAAAATCCGCCACGTTCCCTTCCGTTCTTGCGGTCACTTTGATGTCTACAAAGACCCATTTAATCGCTGATGCCGCTTTTGGTCCTGTCACGGAGAGTGAGATCTCATATGCACAAAAACTTGTAGGCTCTGCACCTGAAAACTCTTTAACTCTCTTTGACCGTGGATTTATGTCTGCTGAGCTGTTTCTAAGCTGGCAAGGTAGTGGCAAAAACACGCATTGGCTTACCCCAATTAAATCGAAATTCAGATATGAGCTCCTCGACTCGTACAGTGACTATGACCATCTCATTGAAATGCCAGTATCTCCTCAAGCTCAAAAACAGTACCCTCATTTAGGCGAAAAGTGGACAGCTCGTTTAGTTTTAATACCGTCACCTAAAGGTGAGATAAAAGGGTTTATTACTTCTTGCTTATGTCCTGATGCATACGCATTGAAAGAATTAGTTGAAGTATATTGGCAACGTTGGGAAATAGAGCGCAGCTATGGCGAACTTAAGCAATATCAACTAGCGAACAAGCCTCTACTGAGAAGCCTAAAGAGTGAAGGAGTATACCAAGAGCTATGGGGCATACTGATATCGTACAATATTGTTCGATTAGAAATGGCAGGTATGGCAAAACAGCACGAAGTAGAGCCATTACGAATTAGCTTCGTCAACGCACTATGCTTAATACAAGAAGAGTTCATCTGGTCAGATGGAAGGACTCCAGGAGGCATCCCTAAGGCGCTGAAAGAGTTGAGGGACAATGGTAAACGGCTAATACTTCCTAAAAAGAGAAAAAGAAAGCCTTACCCCAGAGCAGTGTTAAAAAAAGCGCAGAAATACCCCTCACGTTCTAGAGATAAAAATGCCACTCGCTCTTAAGCGAGTGGCATTAAG
>NZ_MDAW01000007.1:0-21445 GCF_002875385.1 Vibrio sp. 10N.222.52.B12
GCGATGAACCATAAAAAAGCCAGAGCATCGACTCTGGCTTTTTCGTATTCGGTTATTAATCCGTAATCAGACAAATTAGGATTCAAAAATCACTGTCGCGACCGCGTAATGACGCTCATCAGAAATCGATAGATGAACATGATTCACCCCCATCGACTCGGCGATTTGCTTTGCCACGCCAGAAAGCGTCAACATCGGTTTACCGAACTCATCATTCGAAACGGTAAAGTCATGGAAGGTCACGCCTTTCGCAATGCCCGTGCCTAGCGCTTTTGATGCTGCTTCTTTTACCGCGAAGCGCTTTGCTAGATAGCGACCTTTTTGTTTCAGTTCGTCAAATTTTGCCATTTCTTGAACCGAGAGAATGCGCTTTGCAAATGGCTCACCACTGCGTTCTAGTGCTTTCTCTATTCGCCCAATCTCGGCGATATCGGTTCCTAATCCTAAAATTGCCATGATTGAAACGGATTACTTACGTGCAGCGACCATCAGGGCTTTCATTTCTGCCACTGACTTTTCTAGGCCATCAAATACCGCACGACCGATGATCGAGTGACCAATATTCAGTTCGTAAATTTCAGGCAATGCAGCGATTGGCGCAACGTTGTGGTAAGTCAGACCGTGACCAGCATTAACGATGATACCTAGGTCATCAGCGTAGCTTGCACCTGCAGCAATCTTCTTAAGCTCGTCTTGTTGGTCTTCCTCAGTCTCCGCATCCGCATAGTGACCAGTGTGAAGTTCGATATACGGTACACCACATGCTTTTGCCGCATCGATCTGTTGACGGTCAGCATCAATAAATAGAGAGACTTTGATGCCCGCTTCCGTCAGTTTTTGCGTTGCAGCTTTCACTTTCTCAAGCTGACCAACAACGTCAAGACCACCTTCTGTTGTCAACTCTTCACGTTTTTCAGGAACCAGACACACGAATTCAGGCTTAGTCTGTAGTGCAATCTCAACCATCTCGTCTGTTACTGCCATTTCAAGGTTCATACGAGTTTGAATGGTCTCACGTAGGATGCGCACGTCACGATCTAGAATGTGGCGACGGTCTTCACGCAGGTGAATAGTAATACCGTCTGCGCCAGCACGCTCTGCGATCTCAGCAGCATGAACTGGATCTGGGTATTTAGTACCACGCGCATTACGTAGAGTGGCAATATGGTCGATATTAACGCCTAAATAGATTGAGCTCATTTTCCATTACTCCGTGCTCTGTATGTCTGAATGAATAATTCACGACTTTTTAAAGGTTTGCCGCCAAGATACGGCTTTAAGGCCATACGTGTAAAGCGTTTCGCCGCTTTTAATTGCTCTTTAGTGATGAATCGCCGTTCACTAATCGCAATCAATTCATTCCCCAAAAAAGTGAGGTTATCTCGCCTTACTGATGCGATGAATCCTTTTTGTTCGCGATAGCGGTAAGTCATCTCAGGATCAACGGGTTCACCAGTACCAGCACAATGCAAAAAATCGACGCCATACCCCATAGAAGACAGCAGGGCCAATTCAAAACGACGCAAGCCCGGTTCAGGGTTATCACTCTGAGCTAGTTCCGTTAGTGCATGCAGATAATCATGAAACAGCGCAGGCATTGGCACTTCTGCCATCAACACCCTTCCAATCAATTCATTTACGTACATGGCGGAGTAAAGGTTTATTCCTGTCAAAGGCAAACCTAAGCTGATGGGCTCTGCTTGACGTAACGTCTTCATCGAGCCTTTCCCTGACCATTTCAGCAATAAAGGGGTAAAGGGCTGCAATGCGCCTTTAAGATTGGAGCGTTTACCGCGGGCACCTTTTGCCATCAATGTAATTCGACCATACTCCTCGCTGAATACATCAAGGATTAAGCTCGATTCACTGTAAGGGCGTCGATGCAATACAAAGCAGCGTTGAAAGCCTTCTGAAGACTGGTTGCTCATCTCGTCAGTGTGCCTAAGAAGTGTGAATAAAAAATAAGGAGCCAATTGGCTCCTTATTCTAATCGATATTTAGTTTTTATCGATGTTGGAACGAAGTGTCTTCGTTACCAAACTTACAAGCAACCAAACTTATAGGTCGTCGATGTAACCAAGTGAACGCAATGCACGTTCGTCGTCTGCCCAACCAGATTTCACTTTTACCCAAGTCTCTAGGTAAACCTTACGGCCGAACAACTCTTCCATATCTAAGCGCGCTTCACGACCAATGGTCTTGATCTTCTCACCGCCTTTACCAATGACCATTTTCTTTTGACCGTTACGTTCAACAAGAATTAAGGCATTGATGTGGAAGCCATCATTTTCTGGGTTGTAGTCAAAACGTTCAATTTCAACCGTTACCGAGTAAGGCAATTCTTCACCAGTAAAACGCATCAGCTTTTCACGCACGATTTCAGACGCCATGAAACGCTGAGAACGGTCTGTTACGTATTCTTCAGGGAAGTGATGCGTTGCTTCTGGCAAGTGATCGCGAACGTGCTTACGTAGTACGTCGATGTTCTTGCCTTGTTTCGCAGAGATTGGCACAACGTCAACAAAGTCCATTTTCTTAGACATGTCGGCCATGTGCATCATCACTTCGTTACGATCTTGCACGTTGTCTACCTTGTTCACACAAAGTACTACAGGGAAGTTCGACTTTTGAAGCTTAGTCAGCACCATCTCGTCGTCTTTGGTCCAGTGCGTACCATCAACCAAGAAGAATACTAGGTTTACATCACTGAGCGATGAGTTCGCCGCACGGTTCATCAAACGGTTGATCGCACGCTTCTCTTCAATGTGAAGTCCTGGTGTATCTACGTAGATCGCTTGGTAATCGCCGTCAGTGTCCACACCCATGATGCGGTGACGAGTCGTTTGCGGTTTACGAGATGTAATCGAAATCTTCTGACCAAGAATTTTGTTTAGAAGCGTCGATTTACCAACGTTTGGGCGACCAACAATCGCAATAAAGCCACAGTGCTGGTTTTCTGGTGAACTTACTTCACCGTTTGATGCAAAAAATGCATCGATATCGAATTCGTTATCAGCCATTTGTTAATTGCTCAAGTGCTGTTTCAGCAGCCGCTTGTTCTGCCTTGCGGCGGCTGGTGCCTTTACCAATGACAGGCTTATCCACACCTGCTACGTCACACTCAACCGTGAACTCTTGGTTGTGCGCTTCACCTTTAATATTAGTCACTGTGTAGACAGGCAGTGGTTTTCTTCTGCCTTGCAGGAACTCTTGTAGGCGAGTTTTTGGATCTTTTTGTGATACGCCAGGCTTGATGGCTTCAAGACGCGAGTTGTACCAACTCAGTACAATACCGCGCACGGCTTCAATATCACTATCAAGGTAAATCGCACCAATAATGGCTTCTACCGCATCGGCTAGAATAGAGTCTCGGCGGAATCCACCACTCTTCAATTCACCTGGACCTAATTTTAAATAATCTCCTAGATCGAACTCACGACCCAGTTCCGCCAATGTGTGCCCACGTACCAAAGTAGCGCGCATACGGCTCATGTCACCTTCGTTCACTTTCGGGAAACGATGGTACAGATCATCAGCGATGACAAAACTTAAAATTGAATCGCCCAGAAACTCAAGACGTTCATTATGCTTACTGTTGGCGCTGCGGTGAGTCAGCGCCAAGTTGATAAGCCCAGCATCCTTAAATTGGTAGCCGAGCTTTCTCTCTAGTTTATCAATTGGAGAATTCATACTCTCTCGATATGTAATGGTTAGTGAATACCACCGACGCGGTTAAAACGCACACCAGTTGGAATCCATGAAGGTAGAACGCTGTCTGCGCCACGATCAAACTCGAAGCTAATCCAAATCGCGACAGCTTTACCCACTAAGTTTGCTTCTGGAACAAAGCCCCAGTAACGGCTATCAGCACTGTTATCACGGTTATCACCCATAACAAAGTACTGACCTTGCGGTACAACCCATTCGTTAACTCCTGGACGTGGCTGGTAGTTCTGCACACGGTCACGAGCTAATGGGTTAACCAAGATTTGGTGTTCCACTTCACCCAGTTTTTCATTCATCTGAATCAGAGGAATACCGTTTTGGATGAACGGACTTTCTTCAACATTGCTCAATTTAACTGGCTTACAAACCGAATCACCTTGCGATTGAATACACACTTGCTTGTCACTTGAGTAACGAACCGTATCGCCAGGTAAGCCAACAACACGTTTAATGTAGTCAATATTTGGTTGAGGTGGGTATTTGAATACCACAATATCACCACGCTCTGGTTTGCCAGTTTCCACTAGCTGATGACGCCAAACAGGATCTTTCAATCCGTAAGCGTATTTCTCCACCAGAATAAAGTCGCCCACTAGTAGGGTGGGCATCATTGAGCCTGAAGGAATTTGGAACGGTTCATAGATAAAAGAACGCAATACAAGAACGAATGCAATTACAGGGAAAATAGACACGCTATTCTCAATCCACCATGGCTGACGTTCTACTTTCTGTAGTGTTACCGCGTCTAGGCCATTAGCTGTCTGTGCTTGAATCTCTTCTACTTTCGCTTGACGTTTTTTCGCAAACACCAGCTTTTCCAGTAGCCAAACTACGCCAGTTACCAAAGTCACGATAACTAGAATCAGTGAGAATGTATTCGCCATTAAATTCCCTTATCTAAAAATACGAAAGTGAAAGAGCCGAAACCCTTTCACTTATTTTACTATCTAACGTCTTATGACAGACAAGAGTAAGAGATAGTTCAACTCTAGTCTTTACCAACGTGAAGAATCGCTAGGAACGCTTCTTGAGGCAGCTCTACGTTACCGATCTGCTTCATACGTTTCTTACCTTCTTTCTGTTTCTTCAGAAGTTTCTTCTTACGGCTCACGTCACCACCGTAACATTTCGCGATTACGTTCTTACGTAGCTGTTTCACAGTAGAACGAGCAATGATGTGGTTACCGATTGCCGCTTGGATCGCGATATCAAACATCTGACGAGGAATGAATTCTTTCATCTTCTCAACTAACAAACGACCGCGGCTTTGCGCTTGATCTTTGTGCGTGATGATAGCTAAAGCATCCACTTTATCGCCGTTCAACAGAACGTCTACACGAACCATGTTTGATTCTTCAAAACGCTGGAAGTTGTAATCCAATGATGCATAACCACGAGATGTTGACTTCAAGCGGTCAAAGAAATCGAGTACAACTTCTGCCATAGGGATATCGTACGTCACCGCAACTTGGTTACCGTGGTAAACCATATCAACCTGCATACCACGCTTCTCAACACAAAGTGTGATTACGTTACCTAGGTAATCCGATGGCACAAGAATATTACAACGCGCAATAGGCTCACGGATAAATTCGATGTCGTTTACAGCTGGTAGCTTTGCAGGGCTATCCACATACAGGATTTCGCCACTTGTTTGCTCAACTTCATAAACTACCGTTGGTGCGGTTGTAATAAGGTCAAGGTCGTATTCACGCTCAAGACGTTCTTGGATAATTTCCATGTGCAGCATACCAAGGAAGCCACAACGGAAACCAAAACCAAGTGCTGCCGAGCTTTCTGGCTCGTAGAACAACGACGCATCATTCAGGCTCAGTTTACCAAGTGCGTCACGGAAGTTTTCGTAGTCATCAGATGATACTGGGAATAGACCCGCGTATACCTGAGGCTTCACTTTTTTGAAGCCAGGAAGTGCTTTCTCACAACCATTTTTTGCGGTTGTCAGTGTATCACCCACTGGAGCACCAAGGATGTCTTTGATACCACAAACAACCCAGCCTACTTCGCCAGTATTTAACTCTGTCGTATCAACTTGTTTTGGTGTGAAGATACCTAGACGGTCAACACCCCAAACTTGGCCTGTGCTCATTACCTTGATTTTGTCATTTTTCTTCAGCGCGCCGTTTTTAATACGAACCAAAGAAACAACGCCAAGATAATTATCGAACCATGAATCGATGATCAATGCTTGAAGTGGCGCTTCAGGATCACCTTCTGGAGAAGGTATCGCAGAGACAATATTTTCTAGAACGTCATCCACGCCTAGACCTGTCTTCGCACTACAACGCGTCGCTTCCATCGCGTCGATACCAACAATCTCCTCAATCTCTTCAGCTACACGCTCTGGTTCTGCTGCTGGGAGGTCGATTTTGTTTAGGATTGGCACAACTTCCAAATCCATTTCGATCGCGGTGTAACAGTTGGCAAGCGTTTGAGCCTCTACACCTTGACCTGCGTCAACCACCAACAACGCCCCTTCACAAGCGGCCAGGGAACGTGAAACTTCGTACGAGAAGTCTACGTGTCCAGGAGTGTCGATAAAGTTAAGTTGGTATGTCTCGCCATCTTTTGCGGTGTAATCAAGAGTCACACTCTGCGCTTTGATAGTGATGCCACGCTCACGTTCAAGATCCATAGAATCCAGAACCTGTGCGGCCATTTCACGATCGCTTAATCCTCCACAAACTTGGATTAGACGGTCTGATAGGGTCGACTTACCATGGTCGATGTGGGCGATAATCGAAAAGTTACGAATGTGCTTCATAGATTTAGGGTGACTAACTCTTTACAAATAAGGACAGTAAGAAAGCCATCAGCTGACGGCATTTCAATCAAGTTGGCAGATTCTACCCAATTTCGTTAACGGGCGCACCTTATTTAAAGTATATACCTTAGTAACCTCGAGGTACGTACTTACTGGATAGGCTCACCGAGAACTCGAATGAGAGTGACTTGGCGTTTTGATTCATCTTCTAAAGGCCGTGACACACGTTTAGCGAGCCACATACCACCAGCAGCAAACAAAACCGAAGCTAAGATGGTAATGCCCTCGCCGCCTGCGGTTAAAGGCTCAAGAAGGAAGTTGCCAATCACGGCACCAAAAATCAGACCAAACAGAGGAAGAAGGTAAACCGCCATTGCGGATTTGATCAGGCTCGACTCAGGAAAGCCGATTTCTACCACCTGACCAACTTTGACAGATGTTTTTGTACGCAGATGCCATGCTAATGTTTTGTTACCAATTGCTTTAGTAACCACGCCAGTGCCACAGCTTTTTTGCGAAGAACAGCTGCTGCAACTGGTCTGTTGCTCGCAGCTTAAATCGATATCGTATTGCTGACCGTGACGATGAACACTCGTCACGGTTGCTAATGCGGTCATCATTGCGCTTTACTCTTTGCTGCATCAAACGTAACAGATTGTGCAATACGCTGAGCAGTTGCCGGTGGAATATCACCCACAACAGAGATTTCATGATTACCACTTACAAAGCTATGCAAAGTACGGCGGCCTTGACGAACCAGCTGACCTTTCAGCGAATGCTCATCTTTGCTGGCGACATAAACAGAGAAACTGAATAAACCATCCGAGTAAAGTTGGCTTTCAACCATTTGGTCGGTCACTGCCATTCGGTAGCGATTTAGCTCATTTGGGTGGAAACCTTCAGGAATCCAACCTACGTTCCAGTCACTCGTACCGATATCACCTTTAGGCATCGTCAATACTGCTGGCAACTGCACATCTGCCAAACCACTCATCAACTCGCCAATTTTTGGATTCACCGAGTATGAAATCGTACGGTATTGCTCTAGCATTTCTCCATCTCGGTCAACCAGATCAGCACGCAGTGGTAACTTACTTTTCTCATCAATCCAAAGTACGTACGAATAACGCAAGCCGTCTTTAGGCACAATACGTAACACCTGAGTCGGAACGCCAGCTTCACGAGCACGACCGACTTTGACGTAATCGTAATAGAGGTTCAATTCATCGATATTGGTGTTCAGCATCGGCATGATTGGTGCGACCATCTTGCCAGATTCAATCGTAAACGGCTCTGCGCCGGTTTCGATGTAGCTCACTTCAGTACCACGACGAATTACTTCACGAACTGGACCGCTCAAATACACAAGATGTGCGTACTGATCTTTATCGTGAGTCGCATGGCGGTACAGCAAAGGTTCAATGCTGTTCTTTTTGATGAGGATATAAGAGAGTTCGTAGCTTAAATTTTTGCTCGCCTCGCTCATTTGATGCAATAAAGCCTCCGCTGGTTTATCACCAGCAAAGGCTTGAGTAGACATCAGACTGAACAGAGCGCAAGCGCTGATCAGAAATTTTTTCATTCAATATCCGGAGTCAGATTTGCATCTTGCTGAGACGCATCACTGTTAATTCTTAACTGCAATTCGTAGTCACGAAGCATAGCATGAACACGTTTACGTTGCTCTTGCATATTTGCTTCGCCAACCGAGCGCTCAACGGACTCACGAGTCAAACTTACTGGTTCTGCACTGCCAGCAAATGGCACTGTTTGAAGCACAGGAAGTTGATCGGCTTGTGGCGACATTGGGTCGCTACCACCGTATTGTTGCACACCTAAAATCACGGCAAGTGACACACACGCAGCAACGGCAACCTGACCAAACTGAGTTAGCCATGCAGGCAACTGGCGCTTGGCTTTTTGTGGCTCTGGTTGCGACTCTTTTGGCGCGTCATTAATTGAAATAACGTTAGCACTGCGTGAATCGATAGCACGATGCACAGGCTCGTCTTCTAACGCTAACGCCACGCTTTCAGCAATATTCCACTCAGGTTTTGCTGGCGCTTCGCCTCGCATCACATCACCAATAAGATGATAGTTCTGCCAAGCGTCACGGCTTTCTTGGTCTTGCTCTAATTCTTGAATTAAAGCCTTATCGACCAATTCTCCATCCATGAGAGCTGAAAGTTTTTCTTTGTCAGCCATTGTTTTCACCATAGTTATCACTTGTACTAGCGCTGTAAAAGAGGTTTGATTTTCTTTTCCACCGCCTCACGAGCACGGAAGATACGTGATCGTACCGTTCCCACCGGGCAATCCATTACTTCAGCAATTTCCTCATAGCTTAAGCCATCAAGCTCACGCAGAGTCATTGCCGTTTTTAAATCTTCAGGTAAGGCTTCGATTGCGCTGAACACTACCCGTTGCAATTCTTTGGACAACGTTAAGTTCTCAGGGTTCGAAATTTCTTTCAATGCATTACCTGTTTCGTAAAATTCAGCATCTTCAGCATCAACGTCCGTCGCAGGCGGTCTACGACCCTGAGCAACGATATGATTCTTCGCAGTATTCACTGCAATGCGATACAGCCAAGTGTAAAACGCACTCTCCCCGCGAAAGCTAGGGATAGCTCGGTAAGCCTTGATAAACGCTTCTTGTGCTACATCTGGAACATCGCCAGGATTACTTACGTATCTGGAAATAAGATTACATACCTTGTTCTGATACTTCGTTACCAGCAGGTTGAATGCTTGCTTATCTCCATTCTGAACTCGCTCAATCAATACTTGATCGGTCAGCTGCTCGTTCATTCGAGCGGATACTCCTATTTGTTATGCCCCTACTCTTCTCAGATATGGGTACTAATTATGCAAAACGTAGTATTGACACCACTGCTTACTTGAGCACTATTGTGACTCCGACGTGAATGAGAAAGTTCCATGGTTTCTCAAATTTTTTGTCATTGTTTTTTCACAGTGTGATGTCACTAGCCAAATCCCTCGCCACGTCTGAATTACGTCTCGTTTTGACAAGCGAGCATAGTGATGGGGAAATGGGTATAATGGATGATCTCTGTCCCAGATTGTGCTGGGTAGAGCCTAGAAAAGCAATGGCATTGACAAACTATTACTTTTTGTTGGCACGGCTAATGGCTATCTGAACAACGCGTTTAAAATAAAACTCAGGAAGCATGCGCATGTCATCAACATGCAAAAATAAGAGTGGCACAAGTCACCAGAGTTGCGGTGATTTAGATACCTCCCAACTTAGCCCTTAGCGACGGATGTCGCGTTAATGGATGCACATGGTGTGCAAAATATACACAAGGTAGCCTTGTTACCTTAGCTTGGGATTGTAAAAGTTATATGAACACGAATCGTGAACATGAATGTGATGTGTTAGTGGTAGGGAGTGGCGCCGCGGGCTTGTCGTTAGCTTTGCGCGTAGCAAACCACTGTAAAGTGATGGTGTTGAGTAAAGGCCCGCGCAGCGAAGGCGCGACGTTTTACGCGCAAGGTGGTATCGCTGCGGTCTTCGATGAATCTGACACCATCGAGTCTCACGTTGAAGACACACAAATTGCTGGTGATGGCATTTGCGATGAAGAAACGGTTAAGTTTATCGCTGAGAATTCAAAAGAATGCGTGCAATGGTTGATTGATGGTGGTGTACCGTTTGACCGTGAGGACGATGACTCTGATGAAGAACCTCGTTACCACTTAACTCGCGAAGGTGGTCACAGTCGACGCCGAATTTTGCATGCTGCGGATGCAACAGGTATGGCGATGCAAACCTCACTGCAAGACAACGCCCACAGCCACCCAAACATTCATGTTCTTGAACGTCACAATGCTCTGGATTTAATCACTGAAGATAAAGTCGGCGGCGACAAAAACAAGATCATTGGCGCTTATATTTGGAACCGAAATGAAGAACAGGTAGAAACCGTTCGCGCTAAATTTGTTGTTCTTGCGACTGGTGGCGCTTCCAAAGTTTACCAATATACGTCAAACCCTGACGTTTCCTCTGGTGACGGTATCGCGATTGCTTGGCGCGCAGGCTGCCGTGTCGCAAATATGGAATTCAACCAATTCCACCCTACTTGCCTGTTCCACCCTGAAGCACGTAACTTCCTACTCACAGAAGCCTTGCGTGGTGAAGGTGCCTATCTGCGACGCCCTGATGGCTCACGCTTTATGCCGGATTTTGATGAGCGTAAAGAACTTGCGCCGCGTGATGTCGTCGCACGTGCCATCGACTTTGAAATGAAGCGCCTAGGTGCAGACTGCATGTATTTAGACATCAGCCACAAACCTGCGGAATTCATTACCAAGCACTTCCCAACCATCTACTCTCGTTTGATGGATCTTGGCATCGATATGACCAAAGAGCCGATCCCAATTGTTCCAGCCGCACACTACACGTGTGGTGGCGTGATGGTCGATCAAAACGGCAATACGGACTTGAAGAATCTATATGCCATTGGCGAAGTCAGCTACACCGGTCTACACGGTGCAAACCGCATGGCTTCAAACTCACTACTTGAGTGTGTGGTCTACGCATGGGCAGCCGCCAAAGATATCCTAAAGCACCACACGAAGGTCGAATTAGCACCCCGAGTACCTTGTTGGGATGAAAGCCAAGTCACCAACAGTGATGAAGAGGTTATCATCCAGCATAACTGGCATGAGCTTCGCTTGTTTATGTGGGATTACATGGGCATTGTTCGCACGGACAAACGTTTAGAACGCGCACTGCGCCGTATTCAAATGCTTCAGCAAGAAACGCATGAGTACTACAGCCACTTCCGTGTTTCAAACAACTTGCTAGAACTGCGTAACCTACTTCAAGTAGCTGAACTGATGGTACGTTGTGCGATGCAGCGTAAAGAAAGCCGCGGTCTACACTACACCTTGGATTATCCAAACCAACAAGAGAATAGCGGACCGACGATTCTGACACCAAACAAGTAAATCTGACGCCAAGTAAGAAAGAGTTAGACACGATATCAAATGGGAGCTTCGGCTCCCATTTTCCATTGACGCAATATCATATTCAATTGACGATACGACACATCATCACAACTGTCTCGCCAAACGGTCACCTTATCCCCAGATACCAACTTGAACGTCACCTTGAAAACAGAAGCGGAAAGATCGACTCCTGATAACAGTGAAGTTTGAGCGTCATTTCGAACCGTTCCATCACGATGAAAATACCAATTCCCGACAGTTGACGGCATGACGAATCCACCTTGGGTATGGCAACGATAGATCAGTAGTAACAGATAACTAGATAAGACGAGTGGAATATCAGAGAAGATAACCGCCCAAGCTAAACCGAAAAGAATCAAGTAATGCAGCGCTTGGGCGTTTAGAGATTTAGAAACAGTAAGGTTAACGAACCTTGCTGAGGTTGTGTGCGACAATTTTATCAACCATCGAAGCGTGACCAAGGTTTTCGCTGCGACCATGACCCATGACCCAAGTAAACAAATCTGGATCATCACATTCTAACAACGAAACAAAATCACGTTGCTCTTGCTCACCTAGTGCATCGAAGCACTCTTCAAAAAACGGCATAATCACCACGTCAAGCTCAAGCATGCCACGACGACAAGCCCATTTAATACGCGCCTTTTCTTCCGCAGTGTACATTCAGTATTCCTTCATAGATGTCTTGTTCTTAGTGCGGAGTGTAACAAGGGATGTTCTACGCCACTAGTGTGCGGGTCACAATATGTAGCCAAGTCACTGCAAATCCTGATCGCATTTAATAAACAAACGTTCAGTTGAGCCAAACACCTTAAAATTGAGTGGATATATTGAGTGCTGACAAATGTCTAATCTGCAATTAACATAGCTGAAAAATATCTTCAAAAGGCATCGTACTCATGGAATGGCAAACTCGCTTTTCACCACTGAACCTATCGACACAAGACGCGCTACCGGAGCTGTCTATCTCGCTATTGGATAACCTGGGCATGATCACCATGGTCGGGGACGACAAAAAGTCATACCTACACGGTCAAGTTACCTGCGATGTGGTTTCTCTTGAGAAAGACCAATCAATGTTGGGAGCACATTGTGACGCGAAAGGTAAAGTGTGGAGTGTCTTCCGCCTATTCCACCATAACGATGGCTACTCAATGGTTCAGCCGAAATCAGCAATTGAAGTGGAACTGAAAGAAATTAAAAAGTACGCAGTGTTCTCGAAAGTGACCATCGAAGAGTCAAGCGACGTGGTACTGGGTGTTGCTGGTAAGAATGCAGATGCATTCATCTCAACGCTAAATGCTGATTCTGGCGACGTGCGTGCGATTGAAGGCGGCACTGCGGTCAAAGTCGCTCTGAATCGCTGGTTGCTTGCGCTTACAGCAGAAGCAGCACAATCATTAGTGGAAGATAGCCAAGCAACACTGACAACCCACGAGCTTTGGACCCGTTTCGATATTGAGGCAGCACTGCCATACGTGGCAGCAGACACGCAAAACGTACACATTCCACAAGCACTAAACGTACAAGCGCTTGGTGGTATAAGCTTTACGAAAGGCTGCTACACGGGTCAAGAAACTGTAGCGCGCGCGAAATATCGCGGCACCAACAAACGTGCAATGTACATTGTTAAAGGTGTAACCGTTGAAACCTTAAGTGAAGGTGCGATCGAATTGGAACGTAGTGTCGGTGAAAACTGGCGTTCAGTAGGCGCCTTGCTCACGCATTACCAATTCAGCGACAACCAAGCGATGGGTCTCATTGTATTGCCAAACAACCTAGATGATGACACTCGTCTGCGCTTGGTTGACCAACCAGAATGTGAATGGGAAATCGCAGCACTGCCGTACAGCCTTGACGATGAGTAATACCATTCATACCCCTTTGATGCAGTTTTTGGCGGACCAAAACATCGAGTACCGCCTTCTTCCTCATCAAAGGCCAGCAACAACCATTGAGGATGCCGCGCAACAACGCGGCATTCGCCCTTCTCAAATGGTCAAAGCGATTCTTTTGCGTGATATGGGAAACCAATATGCGCTTGCTTGTGCACCAGGTGATCGTAGCGTTGATCCAAAGAAGGTGCGCGCATTACTGCAGTGCCGTCGCATGACGTGTGTTGATCAAGCCGACGTAGAAGCGATTACCGGATACAAGATTGGTACTGTCACGCCACTACTCTTAAAACGCTACATGCCGATCGTATTTGACCCAAGTTTGCTTGAAGAAAAAGAAATCACTATCAGCAGTGGTGATCGTATGGCTGGATTAGCATTATCTATCGATGATTTACTGCAATTGTGCCAACCAACCTTGGCCGATATCTGCCGTTAACCTTCGTAAAAATGTAATAACATGCAGGCTTTCTCACACCTACGTGATCTCACTCATATCTCCCAACATACAAAGTGGAATTTTTAATCATTTTTAAAACATAAATAGTCACGCGTAATAAACTCGTATATGCTGAATTTGTTGGTTAAGTTTTCAACAACGACTTAATCAACATAAAGTGAAACTGCTGACTGAATTGGCCTCTGCCACACGGTCAGTCGTCCACTTTTGTGTAATGCATCTGTGACTATTCGCCCGCCGAAGCGGGCTTTTTTTTATACGGAACTTTTCTGCGCCTCTTCCCTCTAACTCGATGAAAGCCATGTATTAAGCCCTTAATCCGGCGAAACGATAAAAATGCAATCAATTGAGTAAAAACATTTAGCAAACAATTATTTTCCTTCTATTCTTAATTCTGTAACAAAACAGTTGCTTAATGCACTACGTAACAACAGAAGGAGATAAGGAACGGTTCCTTCGCTAGTGTTTTTTTGAGGTAATCCTCACGCTATTTGAGATATGACCCTGTCAATTTGTCTATGGCAGCACAAATCTCTAAAGCGATACAACTCATCTGTACTTAATACCATTGCTGTCACAATAATTTTTACGCCAAAAACGTAAGATAACTGAGCTAGGTAAGAGATAAGGAAAAGTAAATATGAGACTGTTTAAGCGCTATACACCAGGTATGATTGCTAAACACATAAGTCGTCTTTTTAAAGGAAGAATTTATATTTACGGAGTCGGTAAATTTGAGTTTGATAATGGAAAATTAATGCTGCCAGAGAAAGCGGAAAAACGCCACTTTCAAGCGGTTAAAGAAATTAACCAAGAGATTATGAAGCTCAGATGCGCATACGCTTAGCGACAACATCGATGTAAAGGAAAGGCTGGATTAACCAGCCTTTTTTGTGTCTTCTATTCGTCGAGCAATAAGCTCGTTATTGACGCGCAAGTTCCGGCAAATTGCCTTTCAAACCCAATGCGCGTTTCATTATCTCGTCTTTTGCTCCTGGTAGCTGGCTAGCTAAACTCAAACCAATTCCACGTACCAGCTTTTTAGCAGGATTCTCACCAGAGAACAGGTCACGGAAGCCTTGCATCGCAGCAATCATCTTCGCAGCTTCCGCTTTACGCCAACGTTCATAACCACGTAGGTTACGTTTAGTGCCAATGTCTTGCCCTTGTTTCCACAATGTTAGCACCTCTTGCGCTAAGCTCGCAGCATCCAATAAACCAAGGTTCACACCCTGCCCTGCTAGTGGATGAATGGTGTGTGCTGCATCGCCAACTAACGCCACGCGTTCAACCACAAAGTCACGCGCATAACGCATCTTAAGCGGGAACGCCGCACGTTCACCAACTACTTCACACAAACCTAAACGCACATCAAATTCGCTAGTTAATGCCTTATTGAACTCTTGCTCATTCATCGCCAGCAGTTGCTCGGCACGATTTGGTTCGGTAGACCAAACAATCGAGCACATGTGCGGATCAGACATCGGAAGGAAAGCCAATGGACCTTGCGGTGTAAAGATCTGACGCGCAACGCTGTTGTGTGGGTCAGCGGTTTTCACGTTCGCGACAAGTGCACTATGACCGTAATCCCAATGCGTCAATGGAATATCCATTTGGTTGCGCAGCCAAGAGTTTGCACCATCGGCGCCAACAACCAACTTAGCAGTCATGGCCTGACCATTGTCTAGCGTTAGCCAACTTTCTTGCTCACCCACCGCAAGCGTTGCACAACGAGCAGGCATAAACAGTGTTACGTTATCCAGCTTTTGTACTTGTTCTAGCAGCGCTAATTGAATCACGCGGTTTTCAACGATATGACCAAGGTCTGGTTGAGCCATGCTTTGTGCATCAAATGCGATGTTAGCGAAACTGTCTTGCTCCCACACTTCCATCGCATGGTACGGTGAAGCACGACGCTGCTCGATACCTTGCCAAGCACCAAGGTTGCGAAGGATAGTTTCACTTGAACGGCTCAACGCCGATACGCGTACATCTGGCAGTTCATTTAGGGTGTCGTTTGGCACTGCGCCTTCGATAACGGCTACTCGCAGGTCACTGTCCTTAAAAGCGGCCGCCAATGCTAAACCTACCATTCCACCACCGATGATGGCGATATCTACACTTTGCATCATTGCTTTTGTTACCTAATTCGTTGCCGTTTATCGTTTCACTAGACCAAGCGTATGGCGTAGCAGCGGCTGCTTAAAAGTAGAAAAGTTATCCATCGTTGCGAGAGCAAGGTTACGCCCAATTCGCATCGCCGGTAAATCATTTGAAAAAATATGCACGAGAGAACTGGTTAGCCAAATTGTTTCGCTGCGATCATCTTCACGGCGCTGGCTAAATCGCATTAAGCCTTGGTAACGACCCGCGTCTTCAGTTTGCTTAACAACCTCTTCCGCTAACGATGCCACATCACGAATACCAAGGTTGAAGCCTTGCCCAGCAATCGGGTGAAGCGTTTGTGCAGCATTGCCGACAATAGCAAAGCGGTGCGAAATGTTCTGCTTACGATGACGCAGAAGAAGCGGATAGCTCGCGCGTTGTCCGACTTTCTGCATCGCACCTAAACGCCAACCAAAGTCGTTCTGCAAACGCTCAAGGAACTCCGCGTCAGATAAGTTCACCACGGTCTGCGCTTCTTCAGGACGCAGACACCACACCAACGACATGCGGCTGTCACTCATCGGCAGCAGTGCGACTGGGCCATTCTCGGTAAAGCGTTCAAAAGCGCGACCTTGATGAGGTTCTTGCGTCACGATATTCGCAATCACTGCCACTTGGTCAAAATCATGCTCAGACAACTCTAAACCGATTTGCTGACAGCATTGCGATACTGCGCCATCGGCAGCAACGAGCAACTTAGCTTCCAGCTTCTCACCGCTCGTCAGCTCAATGTGTGCTTTGTCTTGCTCACGCTCGATGTTCACGACCGAATCCGGGCAAAACAGACTGATCGCCTCACTCTTATCTAAGAGCTCTTGATAGACGCGACCAACATCGGCGAGTTCCACTACGTAACCAAGTGCTTCAACACCAACTTCGTGCTTGGTAATCTCAGTCATCCCCGCATGAGAACGATCGGACACATGAATGTGCTCTATTGGAGTTGCAAAAGGCTCAACCGCCGCCCACAACTGCAAATGGCGTAAGGTGTTGACGGTCCCGTAGGATAAGGCAATGGAACGAGAGTCAAAACCAGGGTGCTCATTAGATTGCGCTTTAAACGGCTCAACAACGGCAACACGAAGTTGTCCTTTCGATAAGCGATCTATCGCTAAAGCAAGTGTGGCTCCCGCCATGGCTCCACCAGCAATTACAACGTCATATTGCCTCATGCTAACCTCTAGAAACTATTCAATTAATGGTACCGACGATCAGTGAATCGTCGGTTTACTATCGTTGCTTTCAGGACGAGCACCAAACTCGGCATGAATAGTTAATACGCATGCTTTGACGTGTTCGATGACTTGCTCTAGCAATTGAGCTTGCTCACCTAGGTCGTCATCTTCATCAATGCCTAACTTAGCGATCTCTTCAAGATCTGCTAACGCCTCTTTCACATCGTCAGACGCTTTATTCATGGCGATACCAGCTAATCCCAAACCTGAGATAAAATGGTTAACGAAATCAGATAGGCCATCAGCCAATGCGAACAAGCCTTCTTCACCTGGCTCATCAGGCAACAACAGAGACAATTCCATCGAGGTGCCTGTCAACTCATTTACCGTCACTTTAAAAATGCTTTGTGCAAAAGCCAGTGCAGTAGTTGGCCACCCCATGCCATCATTGGTGTAATCAAACAAAATTGGTTGCCAGGTTTGATCGTTAATCGCCAATCCACCACTTAGCATGCCGACAAGTAACCCGTGTAACTCAGCAGGCGTCACTGCAATGCTTGCGGATTTAAGTTCAACAGCAATAGATTGATATTCTGGAAGGGTGATTTCACTCATAACTGGGCTCATTCTTGCGTAATAATGTATCGTTCTATCCTACCATCAAGCCTACTCGGCTGAAACGGCTATCAAATTCAAATTTGGACAGCATTTACTCAATTTGTCCAATTCCTGTGTGATCACTTCACCATTTTTCTATCTAGGGTGGGAAATGCTTGAATCTTAATAGCGGTTTTCCTATAGTTTCCTCCTCGGTAGTTGTACAAAGCAATACCTTAGATAGCGCGAATATAGAGTTTATTCATCATGAGCAATCAAGCGGTCGACGTTGAAATCCTTGGAAAAATGACACGAGTGAATTGTCCACCGGGTCAAGAAGAGTCACTGATTACAGCGGCTAAAGATCTCGATCGTCGATTGAAAGAGATGACAGACCGTACTAAGGTAACCAATGAAATTCAGCTACTGACTTTTGCTGCATTAAATATTTGTCATGAATTGCATACCAAGTCATACGAATCAAACGGTCAGCAACAAGAAATTACGGAGCGAATGGAAAAGCTCACTGCGTCGCTAGAGAACGCACTTAAGAATGTAACGCAAGGACAGCAGTAGATACCAAATTTACCCTGGGGTGTTCGTCAGTTGGATTTAAGTCCCTGAGCCGATAAGCAATACCGAAGGGTTAGTACTTGATAGCTATTGAGCAAGCTTGGCATGCACCGAGAAGCCTACGGTTATCATTGCTGATCCGCCTTGAACCAGCTGGTTCAAGGGCCACAATCCTCAACGGCACCCTGGGGTATCCTCTCTATGTCAAACCTATCTCGACAAGAATTCCGTAAACTCATCCGTGAAAAACGTAACGGCCTGTGCAGTGATACTCAGTTTCAAGCAGGGCTCGATCTAATTAAACAGTTTTCACAGTTGCCAGAAATCCAAGTTTCAGATCACATCGCCATTTATCTTTCCGCCGATGGAGAGCTCGATACAAAACCGTTAATTGAGTGGCTATGGCAACAAGGTAAGTCGATTTACCTACCGGTGATTCACCCATTCTCGCAAGGCCAATTGTTGTTTCTTCATTACGTAAACGATGACCAGTTGGTGTTTAATAAGTATGGAATCTTAGAACCCAAACTCGATATCACCTACCTAAAGCCCGTTCGAGATCTCGACCTGATCTGCACACCATTAGTTGGTTTTGACAGTATCGGTCATCGCTTAGGTATGGGCGGAGGCTACTATGACAGGACACTCTCACGCTGGTTTAGTACTGGCGAGGGCGCCAAGCCAATCGGCATTGCTCATGATTGTCAGCATGTCGAACGCCTTCCAACAGAGAGTTGGGACATCCCATTACCTAAGATCGTGACTCCAAGCCAGATCTGGCAATGGGAAAAGTAGAACTTACCCGCTATAATCACGCCGCAAACGTTAACGAACATCTATTCAGGAGATTGGCATGACTCAAGATGAAATGAAGAAAGCGGCTGGTTGGGCAGCACTTAAATATGTTGAGAAAGACAGCATTGTCGGTGTTGGTACTGGCTCTACCGTGAATCACTTCATCGATGCCCTAGGCAGTATCAAAGACGATATCAAAGGTGCAGTGTCTAGCTCTATTGCTTCTACTGAGCGCCTAAAAGAGCTTGGTATTGAAGTATTCGAGTGTAACGACGTAGTGAAGCTAGATGTCTACGTTGATGGTGCAGATGAAATCAATGCAACACGCGATATGATCAAAGGCGGCGGTGCTGCATTGACTCGTGAAAAAATCGTTGCAGCGATTTCAGACAAATTCGTATGTATCGTTGACGGCACAAAAGCAGTTGACGTACTGGGCCAATTCCCACTTCCTGTAGAAGTTATCCCAATGGCACGCTCTTACGTAGCTCGTGAATTGGTAAAACTAGGTGGTGACCCTGCATACCGTGAAGGCGTAACGACGGACAACGGCAACGTGATCCTAGACGTACACAACATGCAAATCACTAACCCAAAAGAGATGGAAGATAAGATCAACGGCATCGCGGGTGTTGTGACTGTGGGTCTATTCGCTCACCGTGGTGCAGATGTGGTTATCACTGGCACACCAGAAGGTGCAAAAATAGAAGAATAAGTCACTAGTTGACTTAAATTTTCTGTTATTTCATTACAGACGGCGCCCTAGGGCGCCGTTTTTTCTTTCTTTTTCTAAGAAAAGCATGCCTTATTCCGTAATTTTCTTACCCAAAGCAAAAATTTTTTGTTACTTTATTGAACAGAAGACGCACAGGGAAACGTTTGTCTTCCAACAAAACTGTTAATTATCCCCTTTTTAATGGTTTTGCTTTATGTGCGCCACATTAGCCCACCTTTCCATTTTAAGGACGAGAAAAATGGCCAAAGTTTCACTGGAAAAAGAAAAGATTAAGATCCTCTTGCTAGAGGGACTCCACCCTTCTTCAGTTGAAGTTCTTCAAGCAGCTGGCTACAGCAACATTGAATATCACAAAGGTTCCCTTTCTGAGGAAGAACTGATTGAAGCAGTAAAAGACGTACACTTCATCGGTATCCGCTCCCGAACAAACCTATCGAAAGACGTGATCAATGCGGCGAACAAGCTAGTTGCGATTGGCTGTTTTTGTATCGGTACCAACCAAGTAGACCTCAACGCTGCTTCGGTGCGTGGTATCCCTGTATTCAACGCACCTTTCTCAAACACGCGCAGCGTCGCAGAGTTGGTTCTAGGTCAAATCCTGTTGCTTCTTCGTGGCATTCCAGAAAAGAACGCACTCGCGCACCGTGGCATTTGGAAAAAGAGTGCAGACAGTTCTTACGAAGCTCGCGGGAAACGTCTGGGCATCATTGGTTACGGTCACATTGGTACGCAATTAGGTATCATTGCCGAAAACCTAGGCATGCGCGTTTACTACTACGACATTGAAAACAAACTGTCTCTAGGTAATGCGACACAAGTGCTCACCATGAGTGAGTTACTAAATAAATGTGACGTCGTTTCTTTGCACGTACCAGAGACGCCAGAAACCAAGAACATGATGGGTGAGGAAGAGTTCGCGCGCATGAAGCCGGGCGCTATCTTTATCAATGCGGCGCGCGGTACTGTTGTTGATATTCCGGCTCTATGCCACAGCCTAGAATCAGGCCATATTTCTGGAGCAGCTATCGACGTATTCCCTGTAGAGCCAAAAACCAACGCCGATGCGTTTGAGTCTCCACTACAGAAGTTCGACAACGTTATCCTAACGCCACACGTCGGTGGCTCAACACAAGAAGCACAAGAAAACATTGGTGTAGAAGTTGCGGGCAAGTTGGCGAAGTACTCAGACAATGGTTCAACACTATCGAGCGTGAACTTCCCAGAAGTATCACTGCCAGAGCATCGTGAATGTTCACGTCTACTCCACATCCACAAAAACCGTCCTGGTATCCTGACGCAAATCAACACCATTTTCGCAGAAGACGGCATCAACATCGCCGGCCAGTACCTACAAACCGCAGCTGAGATAGGCTACGTAGTGATTGACGTAGAAACCTCTCGCGCAGCAGAAGCATTAGTTAAATTAAAAGGCATCGAAGGCACCATTCGTGCCCGAATCCTTCACTGATCACTGACTTACCAATACAAAAAAGGCAGGGACTTCCCTGCCTTTTCTCATTCTATGAATGTCCCGTCCTGAGATAAG
>NZ_MDAW01000008.1:0-1185 GCF_002875385.1 Vibrio sp. 10N.222.52.B12
CTGCGTCTCTCACACCTTAACTGCGCGTTAGGCATCAAAGGTTACAAATGTACAGCTCGATATTGATAATATTGTATGGTCTTTTGGTTTCACTTGGTGCAGTTTCGGGTATTTGCACACAGGGAAATGATGGACGTTTTTATGCTTCGATAATGTATGGTTCAGTACTGTTCATTCTCATCATAGTCAGACTTCTTCGTGAAAGTAGAGGTTCAAAATTTATATGGATTACGCCCTTAATTGCTTTGTTAGCTGCTATGTCGGTAACTTATTTTTGGGCACCTTTTGTAATTGAAACAACTATTGAAGGTCATCATTTGTGTGGCAAAGAGTTTGATTCTCATTTGGTAGAGTCTGATGTCTGGTCTAGAAGCATACCAACGCTTCATATTGTTTTCTCGTTGGCTATTTTCATGCTTTCATTTTGGAAGTTAATTAGGTGCAAAGCGGGTAAGTAGTTTGTGGTGACAAGATGCCTAACAAACTGCTCAAGAGGGATTCGCAACGCGTGGCATTTTAACTATGCGGTAGGTTTAAGTGATTAAGGTGGTATGCGGCGACTTTGGTATTGCGTTGCTCACCCCTTAGCAGGGCGTTAGGTTTCTCCGCGGGAAACATCGAATTCGAGGATTTTAGATCATGGATTATGAAGCGAAGCTACGACTTGCTCACAAAGAGTTAAATGATAAAGGCGTTTGGAAGTCGAACTACAATCCACCAATTGTAAAGTGGCTACGTAAACTTGGAATGTGTTTTCCGCCACCTCATTACCAAAGTTATTTTGCAAACGTTATGCTTTGTGTGACTTTCTTTGCTCCTGTATGGGGAATCTTCCAATGGTTTCTTGTGTGGAACGAGCTAGGTAAACCAGTTTTAGAAGCCGTTTTCATCTCGTTACTTGCTGGCACTTTGTTTGGCTTTATTATGGCAACCTTCTACTACATTAGACGTAAGCAATTAAATCTAACAGATTGGGGTTCATTGGGAGAATAAGCCCAAAACCTAACAAACTGTTCAAGAGGGATTCGCAACGCGTGGCATTTTCATCATGCGTTGGTTTTAGTGTTTAAGGCGGTATGCGGCGACTTCGGTATTGCGTTGCTCACCCCTTAACAGGGCGTTATAAGCTAGGAAAATAGAATGAATAAGCAAGAAAAATTAAAACTACTCAGGAAGCTTCTGGAA
>NZ_MDAW01000009.1:0-786 GCF_002875385.1 Vibrio sp. 10N.222.52.B12
GGTCGTGACTCAAATCGGTTGAATTACCAGTAGAATTCCCGTTCAATAAACGTCCCTATCACTTTGTCATGCATCTCTTCTGATTTTGAAAAGCCAATCGTTTTACGAACAAGGCGTTTCAATCTTGAGCGTAATGTCAGATTGGTTCGCTCAATTCGCTGCGTGAACCTTTTACCTACTACATGCTTCTCTCTTGGTAGCTCTTTCGTGTAGACACTGAAGTCATCGGTGAAAAAGAAACTGATATCGAATGGCTTTAGCAAAGCAAGTAGCGCTCGTAATGCATCCGTATTACGTTTACCAAATGCATGAGCAATGATGCGTTTATAACGTGGCTCCCATGCATACCAAAGCCATCGACGATTTTTCTTATTACCTACGAACGACCATTGCTCATCGACTTCACAAATCAGTGTTATGTTTGCTCTATCGAAAGGTATTGAGGTCACTTGTTTTGGCGAGAGTTTTTTAAAGTGCTCAATACCGTGTTGTACGCCACATTCAACACTCGTGCTGTTTCCCTAACGCCAGAGCTATTCATTGCCATATCGACAATTTTTTCTTTTACATTTGGCTTGCGGGCTTCGTAGACGTAATCGAGTTGAAAGCTCTTTCGGCACTCGATACATCTGAAACGAGGAAAACCAGAATGTCCCTTTCCATGTTTACGGACGGGCTCGGTTTTATGGCAGAAACGACATTGAACTTGAATAGTGGCCATGAATGAAAAAATTTCAGGAATCAGGTCTCTATATTAACACACATCAACCTATTTGAGTCATGACC
>NZ_MDAW01000010.1:0-17462 GCF_002875385.1 Vibrio sp. 10N.222.52.B12
GCGGACCATACATTTTTTATTTCTGAAATTCACTAACCAGTTCAAACGCCACTTAAGCAAGTTTCTTCAGACATAAAAAAACCGCTGATTGCTCAGCGGTTTTTGTTTTCGGTTCTCAACCTGCCTTATGGCATCTCGTCGAACTCTGCACCTTCTTTTTCTACTTGAGGTGGCATCAAGTGCTCTTTCTGGATACCCAGTTTTAGCGCTAGTGCTGATGCTACATAGATAGAAGAGTAAGTACCTACAGTGATACCTAGTAGAAGTGCGGTTGCGAAGCCGTGAATCATCGCACCACCTTGCATGAACAGTGCAATAACTACGAACAATGTCGTACCAGACGTAATCAATGTACGGCTCAATGTTTGAGTGATTGACGCATCCATGATGTCCGAAGGTTCGCCCTTACGCATCTTACGGAAGTTTTCACGAATCCGGTCGAATACAACGATGGTATCGTTGAGCGAGTAACCAACTACCGTGAGTAGCGCCGCTACGATGGTTAGGTCCACTTCAATTTGCATCAGTGAGAAGACACCCAGCGTGATAATGATATCGTGTGCCAGTGCCATTACCGCACCAGCCGCTAGGCGCCATTCGAATCGCATTGATACGTAGATCAGGATACAGATCAGCGATACAAGAATCGCTAGACCACCCGCTTCCGTCAGCTCATCACCAACATTTGGACCTACAAACTCGATACGACGCATTTCTACGCTTTCACCCGTACCTTCTTTAATAGCACCAATGATTTGGTTACCTAGTGTTTCACCAGACATATCGTCACGAGGACGAAGACGAACCATTACATCACGAGCACTACCAAAGTTTTGTACTGTCGCATCGCCGAAGCCTTTTGAATCTAGTGCTGAACGAATCTCTTCAAGGTTTGCAGGTTGTTCAAAGCCCACCTCGATAAGCGTACCACCAGTAAAATCTAGGCCCCAGTTCAACCATTTGGTTGATAGCGTGAAGATAGAAGCTGCGATCATAACAATAGAGAATACGAACGCGACTTTCGACCAACGCATAAAGCCGATCGTGTTTTCTGCTTTTAGAATTTGAAACATATTAATTCCCAGCCTTAGATCGACAATTTATCAACGCGTTTGCCACCGTAAATCAGGTTCACGATACAACGTGTACCCACAATAGCGGTGAACATTGAAGTTAAGATACCGATAGATAGTGTTACCGCGAAACCTTTCACCGCGCCTGTACCTACTGCAAATAGAATGATTGCAGTGATAAGCGTTGTGATGTTCGCATCGGCGATGGTACTGAATGCGTTTGCGTAACCTTGGTGAATCGCTTGTTGTGGACTACGCCCATCTCGAAGTTCTTCACGGATACGCTCAAATATCAGTACGTTGGCATCGACTGCCATGCCGACCGTCAATACGATACCGGCAATACCCGGCAGCGTCATTGTCGCCCCCGGAATCATCGACATAACACCAATGATCAAAACCAAGTTCGCCATCAATGCAATATTGGCAATCAGACCAAAGCCACGGTAGTAAAGCAGCGTAAATAGCATTACAGCTACCATACCCCAGATACACGCTTGAATACCCATATCGATGTTTTGCTGACCCATTGATGGACCGATGGTTCGTTCTTCAACGATTGAGATAGGCGCAATTAGAGCACCAGCACGAAGTAGAAGTGCTAGGTTGTGAGCTTCAGCAGCAGAGTCGATACCGGTAATACGGAAGTTACGGCCAAGCGCAGACTGAATCGTTGCTTGGTTGATCACTTCTTCATGTTTATCCAGAATCACACGACCTTCTGGCGTACGACGACCACTATCTTTGTACTCTGCAAACACGGTTGCCATTAGCTTACCGATGTTCTTTTTAGAGAACGCAGACATCTTGTTACCACCTTCGCTGTCTAGCGAGATGTTAACCTGAGGACGACCGTATTCATCAACACTTGAACTTGCATCTGTGATGCTTTGGCCACCGAGAATTACGCGTTTCTTCAGAACAACAGGACGGCCATCGCGATCTTGCTTAATCTCGCTACCAGCTGGTGCTCGACCGTTTGCCGCAGCAGAAAGGTCAGCTTTGTCGTCGACTTCGCGGAATTCTAGTGTTGCCGTAGCACCTAGGATTTCTTTTGCTCGAGCGGTGTCTTGAACACCAGGCAATTCAACTACGATGCGGCTAGCACCTTGACGTTGAACCAATGGCTCAGCAACACCAAGTTCATTTACACGGTTACGAAGAATCGTGATGTTTTGTTCTACTGCGTAGTTACGTATTTCTTGTAAACGTTGCTCGGTAAAGGTGGCAATCAACGCGTAACGACCATTAGAATCAGAATCGACAAAATTCATGTCTGGGTGATTCTTTTCTAACGTAGCTTTCGCTTCAGCTAGTTGCTCTTCATTACGTAGCAATACTTCCACGCCTTCTTTACCAGAAGGACGGATTGCGCGGTAGCGAATCTTAGCTTCACGAAGTTCACTACGGAAAGCTTCTTCTTGTTGACCAACCAGCTTTTCCATCGCCGCGTCCATATCCACTTCCATCAAGAAGTGAACACCACCTCGTAGGTCAAGACCTAGCTTAAGTGGTGACGCACCAATTGCTTCTAGCCAATCTGGCGTAGCTGGAGCAAGGTTGAGTGCAACAATTTTATCTTTGCCAAGCGCTTCACTGATGATATCGCGGGCACTGATTTGAGTGTCAGTGTCATTGAAACGAACAAGGATTGATCCATTCTCGAGAGCAATGGATTTATGAGAGAGATGCTCTTTATCAAGAGCTTTGGTGACAGCATCCAGCGTTGACATATCTACAGAGGCACCACGTGCCCCTGTAACTTGAATAGCCGGATCTTCACCGTAGATATTTGGAAGTGCGTACAACGCAGCGGTGATGATGGCAAAAAATACCATCAAGTACTTCCATAATGGGTAACGGTTTAGCACAGCGAGGATCCTTTAGCTGTTTTATAGAGACTTCAGCGTACCTTTTGGTAGCACTGCAGTTACGAAGTCTTTCTTGATTACAACTTCATTGTTTGCGTTAAGCTCAATTGAAATGTAGTCATTGTCTTCAGCGATTTTCGTGATTTTACCCACTAGACCACCGCTTGTTAGCACTTCATCGCCTTTGCCCATGGAAGACATCAGGTTTTTGTGCTCTTTTACACGCTTAGATTGTGGACGGTAGATCATGAAGTAGAAGATCACCGCGAACATGCCTAGCATGATTAGCATTTCAAAACCGCCGCCAGCTGGAGCGCCTTCTGCTGCTGCATGAGCTTGAGAAATAAACATTAAAACATCCTCATTATATTTTATTGATAATCCAACAAGTTGGGCTTTCGTAATTTAGATTCAAGTCTAAGAGTGAGTAATAGAGATCACCTTCTCAAAAATAACGTACGTTAGCCTACTTTATTAGCAAAAGCCTCTGGCGACATGCCAAAGACTTTAATTCTTTTATGCTTTGCTTAGTGGTGGCACTTCACGGTCACGACGAGCGTAAAACTCTTGAACAAACTCATCGAAACGGTCTTCATCAATCGCCGTGCGAATGCTTTCCATCAAGCGCTGGTAGTAGCGCAAGTTATGGATAGTATTCAAACGCGCGCCTAGAATTTCATTACAACGCTCTAGGTGGTGAAGGTACGACTTGCTGTAGTTTTGACAAGTGTAACAGTCACAGTGCGGATCTAGCGGAGTTGTATCCGTTTTATGTTTCGCATTACGGATCTTGATCACACCACCAGTCACAAATAGGTGACCGTTTCGTGCATTACGCGTTGGCATTACACAGTCAAACATGTCGATACCGCGACGAACACCTTCAACCAAATCTTCCGGCTTACCTACGCCCATTAGGTAACGAGGCTTATCTTCTGGAAGCTGTGGACACGTGTGCTCAAGGATACGGTGCATGTCTTCTTTCGGTTCGCCTACTGCAAGACCACCAACTGCGTAACCATCAAAACCGATTTCAGTTAGACCTTTAACCGATACGTCACGTAGGTCTTCGTAAACACCACCTTGAACAATACCAAATAGGTTGTTCGGGTTTTCTAGCTTATCGAAGTGGTCACGTGAGCGTTGTGCCCAACGTAGTGACATTTCCATCGATTTTTTCGCTTCGTTGTGTGTCGCTGGGTATGGCGTACACTCGTCGAAGATCATGACGATGTCAGAACCTAGGTCTTTTTGGATTTCCATCGACTTTTCAGCGTCCATGAAAATCTTGTCGCCGTTTACAGGGCTGCGGAAGTGAACGCCTTTTTCGGTGATCTTACGCATTTTACCAAGGCTGAATACTTGGAAACCGCCTGAGTCAGTAAGAATAGGACCGTGCCAGTTCATGAAATCGTGCAGGTCACCGTGCATTTTCATCACTTCTTGACCAGGACGTAGCCATAGGTGGAACGTGTTACCTAGCAGAATTTCTGCACCAGTGCCTTTTACTTCTTCCGGAGTCATGCCTTTAACCGTACCGTAAGTACCTACTGGCATGAATGCTGGAGTTTGAACAGTGCCACGTTCGAAGGTCAATTGACCACGACGCGCATTGCCGTTTTTCTTTTTAAGATCGAATGATAATTTCACGATGCCTCCGAGTGTCAGAGAAACAGTCTGACTATGTATCTTGGGGTGTTCCCCACTTTAAGGAGCGGTCGCCTTCCTTGCGAGAGACAAAGCAGAAGTTCTACTCTGTTTCCTAGCGTACTGCTAGCACCCGTAAATCATTAGCTTTCTCCCCCTCTTAACCTCCCCCCTTTTAAAAGGGAAGGGCTAGGGAGGGGTTAAAACATTATGCCGTTTTCTTCTTAATAAACATTGAATCACCGTACGAGAAGAAACGGTATTGGTTATCCACAGCGTGCTTGTAAGCATTCATGGTGTTCTCGTAACCTGCGAATGCACTGACCAACATAATCAATGTTGACTCAGGCAAGTGGAAATTGGTGATCAAACAATCCACCAGCTGGTACTCGTAACCAGGGTAGATAAAGATTTCAGTATCACCAAAGAATGGTACCAATTCCGTGCCTTTCTTCAGTGCGTCTTGCGCTGCACTTTCAAGCGAACGAACTGACGTAGTACCTACGGCAACGATTCGGCCACCGCGTGCTTTAGCTGCATTAATCGCATCAACAACATCTTGCGGTACTTCAACGTATTCAGCGTGCATGTGATGATCGTTAATGTCGTCCACTTTCACTGGTTGGAACGTACCGGCACCAACATGAAGTGTTACGTAAGCAAACTCAGCGCCTTTCGCCTTGATCTTCTCAAGCAGAACATCATCAAAATGAAGGCCTGCCGTTGGTGCTGCAACCGCACCTGGCTTTTGGTTGTAAACCGTTTGGTAACGCTCTTTATCTGCGTCTTCATCTGGGCGGTCGATGTAAGGAGGAAGTGGCATGTGACCAATTTCTTCCAGAATGTCTAAAACCGTCTTATCAGACTCAAACTTCAGTTCAAAAAGAGCATCATGGCGAGCAACCATTTGCGCTGAATATTCATCGTTCTCGCCAACAATAATAGTCGAACCTGGCTTTGGTGATTTTGAACAACGAACGTGAGCCAGAATGCTCTTTTCGTCCAACATACGCTCTACCAACACTTCTAGTTTGCCGCCAGACTCTTTTCGCCCAAACATACGCGCAGGGATAACGCGAGTATTATTGAAAACCACTAGATCACCAGCTTGAACTTGGTCCAACACATCAGTAAATGTGCCATCAATAAGTTCGCCAGTATTGCCATCCATTTGCAGCAGTCGGCTAGCGGTACGCTCTGGTTGAGGGTAGCGGGCGATAAGTTCATCTGGAAGGTCGAAATGGAAATCTGATACTTGCATGTTACTTGTCTTATATATTGGTCAAATCACGTCGAAAACGACGATAAAATTGCGACGAGTTTTTCGCAGCAGACTAGTATATGTTTACATGCTGCAATAGCAAGCAAATCCCCTTAGATTGACTGTAAAACCTTTCATTAAGAGTGTAATAAAACGTGAAAGTCTCAGGATTAGCAGCAACAAAAAAGCAGCGGAGTTCGCTGCTTATCTTTTCTATCTATTGCGGCCTGATTTTATACTTTACGTCGGCGCAACCATGTAAATGAGGCTAAAACACTCAGCCACCAAATTCCTAAGCTACCACCATCGTCTTCAGAGCCTCTAAAATCACAGTTGTTGGTCGCAATACCATCGTGACACTCTTCTTCTCCCCCATTGTCATCATTGGCCTCTTTAATAAAGTTGGGTTCAATGATGTAACTGTTTGGGGGGGCGTCAGCGGTAATGTAAGACTGTACCCAATCATGATATTGGCTCACTTTGGTGTAGAAACTTGGGATAGTAAGTGAACCACATGTCGGAAGAATAAGAGGAGCACCGCTTACAATACCGATCTGCTTCCCCGTTGCGACATCGATGAGTGGACCACCACTGTCACCTTTACATGCAGAATTGCCATATTGGGTATTACTCTCTGAGTCCAGCACTTCATTCCGAGTTGGCAAAGTACATATTTTGGTTAAATTCTCACGTGAATCAATGATGCCCGGAAAGCTGCTGCCAATTTCTAAACGCTCATAACATTTGTCGATGGGTAAAAAGGTGCTAATGGTGGCTTTAAGTGTATCTGAGGATTCAGACGCATCAGGTTGAGTAGTTCCCCAACCAAATACTTGCACGTTTTCCACACGCTGATTGGTTAGATAATTGTCGTTCCAATCTGCAGCCAGACGCGCTTCAATATTCTCCATCTCAGTTTTGTTTGCTAAGTCCGCAGATCTTGCATTCGCGACCGGACGAGTGAGATACAACAATGCAATATCAGAATCTAAACCCGTTTGGATGGGTTTGACGTTGCCGCTACTGTCGATATCCGCTTTAGATATACGCGTGTAATCCGGATGCACTACCACATGTGAAACTGGATAGAAGTTATCAAGCCCTGCAGTATTTAGATCATACACATTGGCATTCACGGACAGTTCACCCGGAGGGGTCACATAATAGCTCGCTTCGTTGGTTCCCTGCCCCATCACCACACAGTGTGCCGCAGTTAATACCCATTGTTCCGTCAGCATGGTACCGCCACACAGCGGAAACTCTGCCATGTTACTTGCGCGTAAAGTCACACGATCAACCGGGTCGGTTTGCTCATCTCCTAACACAATCGCTTGAGCGGATTGCACACTGAATGCCGCCACTGCCAAAGCAATGAGCTTGTTGCATTTCGTTCGTTTCATTTAGGTTGTAATCTTCAATCTGGTAAGCCTGAGCGTATCTTCTTCCACAGGCTTATCTTGGAAAATCAAGCAAGTAAAAATGTGCGATTCAACTCATTAGATTACATTCTGACCACATACCTTATCAGTGAAAAATGCAAACTGACTCGCATTGAGTTTTTCAACGGTAAACAGCAATAATTAACAAACCAATCAGTAGTAATTTCTTTGAACTATAGTGAAGGTGAGCATTTGCTCTTTGAACATTGATTGAGGTAAGTATGAAGATGTTAACTATGGCGTTAAGTGCCGCCGTACTCGTGTTTTCTTCCGGTACACTCGCAAACTCTAACCACCAGAAGATCACCGCAATGCAACAAGCATGTGACTTAAAGCAGGTCCCTCGTTTATGTGCGGTCAACCTTCCTAATAAAAGCTATATCGGCCGATGTGTGGACGCGAAAGCTTATGGTCTTATCTGTGTGCATTTTAAGCAACGTTAAGAGTAACCAAAGTTAAGGTTTAAACGCCTTAGCTTTGGTTATTTATGATAGCGCTTACATCCTAACATCGCCCCAAATGAGTAGCTGGAATTATGGAAAACTCCAGTACATTCTCACCTCTGATTGATCTCCATCTAATCGTTTTATTTTATTAGTGAAAAACGAGGCAGCTCCCAGATATACGGAAAAATATTCTCTATATTTAAAGGAAGGACAATGCCGCTGGAGGTCTCTATGATCAAGGTTGAAGACATGATGACTCGCAACCCTCATACCTTGCTGCGTGAGCACACATTACGTGACGCAAAAAGCATGATGGAAGCGCTTGATATTCGACATATTCCGGTTGTTGATGCCAATAAACACTTACAAGGCTTGGTGACTCAACGCGATATTCTTGCTGCACAAGAATCCTGTTTACACCCAGATGAGGCTGAACAATCTTTTACCCTCGACACCCCGCTTTATGAAATGATGCACACCAACATCATGACAGCAGAACCAAGAGCTGGATTAAAGCAAAGTGCTATCTATATGCAAAAACACAAAGTAGGCTGTTTGCCTGTGGTAACTAAAGGTCACTTAGTCGGAATTATCACCGACACAGACTTTGTTTCCATCGCAATCAACCTACTAGAGCTTCAGGAAGAAGTTGAACCTGAAGAGCTAGAAACAGAATAGTTTGAGCAGAGCTTATTGCACTCATAACAAATAAAAAGCAAAAAAAGAGCGGCTAATTCGCCGCTCAGGATGTCATTACTAACGTAGTAATTATAGACTCTATGCTTGTTAGAATTGGTCTTCTTCGGTAGACCCTGTCAGTGCTGTCACTGAAGATTGCCCGCCTTGGATAGTATTGGTCATTCTGTCAAAGTATCCCGTACCTACCTCTTGCTGGTGCGCTACGAACGTATAGCCCTTTTCTGCCGCTTCAAACTCAGGACGCTGAACTTTCTCAACGTAATGACGCATGCCTTCGCCTTGTGCGTAAGCGTGTGCCAGTTCGAACATGTTGAACCACATGTTGTGAATACCTGCTAGCGTGATGAACTGGTACTTGTAGCCCATATTCGCCAGTTCTTGTTGGAACTTAGCAATGGTTTCTGCATCTAGGTTTTTCTCCCAGTTGAATGAAGGCGAACAGTTGTATGCCAATAGTTGGTCTGGGTACTCGGCATGAATCGCTTCTGCAAACTTACGAGCTTCTTCTAAACATGGCGTTGCCGTCTCACACCAGATTAGATCCGCATATGGTGCGTAAGCTAGGCCACGAGAGATAGCTTGGTCGATACCCGCACGAACACGGTAGAAACCTTCTGGAGTGCGCTCTCCTTGAATAAAGTCTTTATCATATGGGTCGCAATCAGACGTTAGCAAGTCGGCTGCGTTTGCATCGGTACGCGCAATAACCAGTGTTGTTGTGCCAGCAACATCCGCGGCTAGGCGAGCTGCTACCAGTTTTTGCACCGCTTCTTGAGTTGGAACCAATACTTTACCGCCCATGTGACCACATTTTTTCACTGATGCTAATTGGTCTTCAAAGTGAACACCTGCCGCACCTGCGTCGATCATCGATTTCATTAGCTCGTAAGCGTTAAGTACACCACCAAAGCCTGCTTCTGCATCCGCGACGATTGGTAGGAAGTAATCAATGCCGCCTTCATCTTCTGGCGATTTACCTGCAGTCCATTGAATTTGGTCTGCACGACGGAACGAATTATTGATGCGTTTAACGACCGAAGGAACAGAATCTACTGGATACAGAGATTGGTCTGGGTACATCGTAGACGCAGTATTATTATCTGCCGCTACCTGCCAGCCAGATAGGTAAATCGCTTCGATACCTGCTTTCGCTTGCTGTACGGCTTGACCACCCGTTAGTGCACCAAGGCAGTTAACATAGCCTTTCTTTGAGCTACCGTTGACCAGTGACCAAAGTTTGTCAGCACCACGTTGTGCAATCGTGTTCGCAGGTACCATAGAACCACGCAGTGTTACTACTTCTTCCGCAGTGTAGGTGCGTTTTACGTTTTTCCAGCGTGGGTTGGTTGCCCAATCTTTTTCCAGAGCTTCAATTTGTTGGCGGCGAGTTAAGTTAGTCATTGGTCTATCCCTCTTATAATGTGCACTTGTGCATGTGCGTTGAGTTTTCCGTTCTCAGGCAGTACATCCTTATCTGCCTCGAATCTTTCACGTAGTCGTTAAACAAACACGTATTAGTTAAATAAACATGTATTAGTTAGATAAATTGAGTGTTTAAAATCTTTGGGTTAATCCAAGTAGTCATAACCTGGAATGGTTAAAAAGTTGGTCAGTTCATCGCTTGTGGTGAGCTTAGCCATCAAATCTGCCGCTTCTTCAAATCGACCAGCTTGGTAGCGCTGCTCGCCAATTTCTTGTTTCACGACTTCAATCTCTTCTTTCAGGTAGAGTTCGAACAGCTCTTTAGTGACCTTCAATCCGTTGTCGAGCGACTTACCGTGTTGAATCCATTGCCAGATAGAAGCACGGGAGATTTCAGCCGTTGCTGCGTCTTCCATCAGTCCGTAAATCGGCACACAACCGTTGCCAGAGATCCAAGCTTCGATGTATTGCAGCGCAACGCGGATGTTATGGCGCATGCCCTCTTCTGAACGTTCACCTTCGCACGGTTCAAGCAGCTCTGCGGCGGTTATTGGTGCGTCTTCTGAGCGGTTCACATCCAATTGGTTGGTGCGCTGCCCCAGCGTGGCACTGAACACTTCCATTGCGGTGTCTGCCAACCCCGGGTGAGCAACCCAAGTTCCGTCGTGACCGTTGTTAGCTTCTAGCGATTTATCGTTGTGGATCTTATCCAGTACTTTTTGGTTTTCTTGTGGGTCTTTAGCCGGAATAAAGGCTGCCATGCCGCCCATCGCAAATGCGCCACGTTTATGACAAGTACGCACCAACAATCTTGAGTAAGCGTTGAGGAATGGCTTATCCATGGTCACCACTTGGCGATCTGGTAGTACGCGATCTGGGTGGTTTTTCAGTGTCTTAATGTAGCTAAAGATGTAATCCCAGCGACCACAATTCAAACCGACGATGTGTTCTTTCAGTGAGAACAGAATCTCATCCATTTCGAATACGGCTGGTAAGGTTTCAGTCAGCACAGTCGCTTTGATAGTGCCAGTATCCAAACCGAAATACTCTTCGGTGAAATGGAACACTTCGCTCCACCACTTCGCTTCATGATGCGATTGCAGTTTCGGAATGTAGAAGTAAGGACCGCTTCCCTTTTTCAGTAGCGCTTTATAGTTGTTGTAGAAGTACAGAGCGAAATCGAATAGCGCACCTGGAATGATCTGACCGTGCCACGTTACGTGTTTTTCTTTTAGATGCAGTCCGCGAACACGGCAGATCAACACCGCTGGGTCTTCTGCCAGCTGATAGTGCTTGCCATTGTCAGGATTGGTGTAACTGATGGTGCCATTAACAGCATCGCGCAAGTTAATTTGACCATCCAGAACTTTACTCCACGCCGGAGACATCGAATCTTCGAAGTCTGCCATGAACACTTTTACATTCGCATTCAGTGCGTTAATCACCATCTTGCGATCAGTCGGTCCTGTAATCTCCACTCGGCGATCTTGCAGATCTTGCGGGATTCCAAGGATCTTCCAGCTTCCTTCACGAATGTCTTGTGTCTCTGGTAGAAAGTCTGGCAGCTCACCAGCGTCGATGCGTGCTTGCTTCTCTTCTCGTGCTTCCAGCAACTGTTCAACACGTCCGGCAAATTTTTCACACAGTAGAGATAAAAAGGTTTGGGCTTCAACAGGGAAAATTGCTTGATGTTCAGGAGCAACGACTCCATTCACCTCAAGCATGCCTTGGGTTTGCTTTAGTTGTTGTGTTTTTTGTTCTGTCTGAGCAAGCATAATCATTCATCCTTAACGTGCTTTATCCATCTTGGGCAGTCAGCCTAAAGCTACATTTGTAAGTTATGAACAACAAATTACATCCTTCGATTTGGTGTTCACTTCGCTTCGTTGTGTCTATACCTTGCGCAACCTAAGTTACTTTTTCAATCTAGACATAAGTCTTACAAGCCTTTAATTAAGCTAACCCAACAAAGGTTTAAGCGAAACCCCTCAAGTAAACAAAACGTTAAATTCAAAGTTTTATTCGGTATCAAACAAGTGTTTGATTTTTGAGTCCAATTTGTAAGCTATTACGTAATTAAATTACATTAATTTTACAGGTTATTTTTGAATTCAAACAAGCGTATGAATAGTGAGGCACGAGAAAAATCCTTGTATTCACAAGGGCTAGGAAGAGGAAATTAAACACGACTTAAACGCGTTACACAGGCAGTTGTGTAAAATTAACATTGTGAAATTTCACTATTTTATGAAAGCTTCATGAAAGTTCATCTGTAAAATTTTACAAGTCAAAGTTCACGCACAGAATAAAATGCTAAAAAGCGCACTATTTCTAGTGCGCTTTTTGATATTAGATCGGGAGTAGCAGGCTAATACTAATCGCTAAAGCAGTTCAGAAACGACTTCTGCCAATTGATTGAAAGTGTTTGATCGTGACGAGCTTGGACGCCAAACCAAACCAATATCGCGATACGCTTGCTGACCTGGAGGGTCGATCACCACTAAGTTCTGGTTGTGTAGCAAACCATGATCAATCGCCATTTGCGGGATAAACGTGGTGCCCAGACCATTCGCCACCATTTGCACCAATGTATGAAGACTGGTTGCGGTGAATGGGTTGATCTTCTCTTTGTCCGTTAGCTTACATGCTGAAACCGCGTGCTCTGTAAGACAGTGCTCTTTCTCTAATAAGAAGACGGATTCATCTGGCAAGTCTGCATAACGGATCGGTACAGGAACAGAATCCGCTTGATTGGCGCTGATCACCATGCGAAATGGATCTTGACCGACTACACGACTTTCCATTCCTTCTATCTCTACAGGCAGAGCCAGAATCAATACGTCCAACTCACCGTGGCGAAGCGCTTGCAGCAAGTTAGTCGTGGTGTCTTCTCTTAATAGAAGATTTAATTGCGGGAAGCGGTAGTTCACCTCTTGAACAAGATCGCACAATAAGAAAGGTGCTATGGTCGGAATACAACCGACTTTAAGCTGCCCTTCCATATCATCGCCTTGGCATAAGCGACCCAGTTCAACAAGATCTTGCCCTTTGGCGAGCAATTCTCGACCTTGCTGCACCACCATTTCACCAGCTTGAGTGAAGACTAATGGGCTTTTTTTATCTTTCTTTTCGTAAAGTGGACAACCAATCAACTCTTCAAGGTTTTGGATGCCTTTACTTAAGGTGGATTGACTGACAAAACAACGCTCAGCAGCATCACTAAAATGTCGAGTTTCGTGCAGAGTGACCAAATAGTGTAACTGCTTCAAGCTAGGCCATTTATTCATAATTCTATTTGTATCTATTGCTGTTCCAGTGATCGAGATAATAGTTTTGGTGTTATCGCTTTTTTCGATGAACTCAATCTATTTATTTCGCTTTTTTCAATACTACAATCTGTACTATAGTTTGTCTCGCACAAACACGGACCAAACCTAAATAACTGAATGTAGGTTTGGAGCAAACAAAATTTTTAGGAGCAAAAAAATGGTACTAGTAGGTCGTCAAGCCCCTGACTTTACTGCAGCAGCTGTTCTAGGTAACGGTGAAATCGTTGAAAACTTCAACTTTGCAGAATTCACTAAAGGTAAGAAAGCAGTAGTATTCTTCTACCCACTAGATTTCACGTTCGTTTGCCCATCTGAACTAATCGCATTCGACAACCGTCTAGCTGATTTCCAAGCTAAAGGTGTTGAAGTAATCGGTGTTTCTATCGATTCTCAGTTCTCTCATAACGCATGGCGTAACACTGCTATCGAAGATGGCGGTATCGGTCAAGTTAAATACCCTCTAGTTGCTGACGTTAAGCACGAAATCTGTAAAGCGTACGATGTAGAGCACCCAGAAGCAGGCGTTGCTTTCCGTGGTTCTTTCCTAATCGACGAAGACGGTCTTGTACGTCACCAAGTAGTTAACGATCTACCTCTAGGTCGTAACATCGACGAAATGCTACGCATGGTTGATGCTCTTAACTTCCACCAGAAGCACGGCGAAGTATGTCCTGCACAATGGGAAGAAGGTAAAGCAGGTATGGACGCATCTCCAAAAGGTGTTGCAGCGTTCCTATCTGAGCACGCAGACGACCTAAGCAAGTAATAGACACTGCCGCCCAAGCTCAATGGGCGTGTTGGTTGGATGTATATATAAAGCAAAAGCTATAGCGGGAAAACCGCAAACGCCAATCAGTCTAAGTAAAGTCATAAAAAAGCCCAGAGTTCGCTCTGGGCTTTCTTTTTATCTGCGCTTTGGAAAAGCAAAAGAGGCAAGCATCACGCAAAAAGTTTACCTCTATTTCCCTCGGTCTCAGTACAGATTATCCCTTTTCGTCCTGCTAGTATTTGCTGTAATTACAATAATTCAGGACAACCTCGTGAACACTCAACTTGAAGTCTGTATTGATAACATTGAATCTCTCCACAACGCGATTGCTGGTGGTGCAACCCGCATCGAGCTCTGCTCTTCACTTGCTTTGGGTGGCTTAACCCCAAGCTATGGCTTTATGCAGCAAGCCGCTAAATGCTCTACTATTCCGGTTTACGCGATGATTCGCCCTCGCCAAGGCGACTTCTTCTACAGTGAGGAAGAAATCGAAATGATGTGTTGGGATATTGAAGCCGCTAAACAAGCAGGCTTGAATGGTGTCGTGCTCGGCGTGCTCACTCAAGACGGCGACATTCATATGCCGTACGCAACGGCACTGTGTGAATTTGCTCAAGCGCTTGGCTTAGGCGTGACTTTCCACCGTGCCTTTGACCAGTGTCGCGATGCTGAAAAAGCGTTAGAAGAAGTGATCAGCTTAGGCTGTGAACGCATTTTGACTTCGGGACTTGCGCCTTCAGCACCACAAGGGATCGATGTGCTCAGAGCTTTGGTTGAGCAAGCGCAGGGACGCATTGCGATCATGGCGGGCGCCGGTGTGAATGCAGACAATGTAGGCCAGATCGTGGAGCAAGCCAAAGTCACCGAAGTGCATTTATCTGGCAAGACAACTCGCCCTAGTCACATGACCTTTATGGCCGAGCAAAGCAAAATGGGCGCTGCCGATGTGAATGACTTTTCGATTCCAGTCACTAACACTGAAGCTATCGCGAACATGGTAACAGCTCTCAATTAAGCGCTTTCAAATCCCGTCTTTGGTTATTGAGTGCTAACATATTGATAAATAAGGACGGGAGGAAACATGACGAAACTGAAGAAAAAGGAATACGAAGAAGCACTAGAACATCTGCAAATTGAATTAGTTAAGCTCCAAGAGTGGGTCAAACACAAAGGGCTTAAAGTCGTGGTACTGTTTGAAGGGCGCGACGCCGCTGGCAAAGGTGGCACCATCAAACGCATCACTGAAAAACTCAACCCTCGAGTCTGCCGTATCGCAGCCCTTCCCGCCCCAACAGAAAAAGAAAAAACACAATGGTACTTCCAGCGCTATGTGGCACACCTGCCTGCTGCCGGAGAAATCGTGTTGTTTGACCGCAGTTGGTACAACCGTGCCGGTGTAGAGAAAGTCATGGGCTTTTGTACTCCCGACCAATATGAGGAATTCCTTCGTTCCTGCCCTGAATTCGAGCGCATGTTGCAACGCTCTGGCATCATCTTAATTAAGTACTGGTTTTCAGTCTCCGATGAAGAGCAAGAAAAGCGTTTCTTAGAACGTATCAATACCCCTATCAAACGTTGGAAGTTCAGCCCGATGGATTTGGAATCACGTAACCGCTGGGCAGAATATTCAGAAGCAAAAGATAAGATGTTTGCCTACACAGACACGAAAAACTGTCCTTGGTGGGTGGTCCCTTCTGATGATAAAAAGAAAGCTCGGCTGAACTGTATCAGTCATTTACTCAGCCAAGTCGAGTACGAAGAACTTGAGCATCCCGTTATCGAATTACCAGAGCTGAGTAAAGAAGGTTATGTTCGTGCCCCTATCGACGATCAAACCTTTGTCCCTGATAAATACTAGAGAGACACCATGGCGAAAGACTTGTTTCATACCCTTGATCTGAACTTACTCAAAACCTTTATGATTTTGATGCAAGAGCGAAACATGCGTAAAGCGTCACAACGTCTATTGGTCTCGCAGCCAGCAATCAGCCAAGCATTACAAAAACTGCGTCATCACTTTGATGACGAACTGTTTGTGAAAGTAAAAACAGGTCTTGAACCGACACCTTTCGCCGAATCTCTCGCCAACGATATTACGCCGCACCTCGATGGTTTAGCTGCCGCAGTTAATCGCTCCCATCAGTTTGATCCTATCGAAGTGGACAACAAAATACGTATTGCGCTTGCGCCAATTACAATGACTTGCTTGCCCGGTTTCCTCTTCGAACAAATTAGAATATTAGCTCCTAACGCCCAACTTGAACTGGTCGGTTGGTCAAACAGTACTGTGGATGAGATCTTAAAGGGTGAAACCCTGATGGGCGTAAACTACGAATTACTTCTAACCAACAAAGAGATCTACACGCCGAAGCTACTGGATTTGAAAGGGCGTATTTTTGTCCGCGAAGATCACCCAATCACCAAACCTCATGTTGAACCACATGATCTTGGCGGTTACCCAATTGCTTCTTTAATTTCTCCAGGGTGGAACGACAAATTTAGCTATGCATCTGAACTTCTAACCGAAATGGGCGTTGAACACAGCATTGGATTTCGCTCAGAAATGGTCTCTGCAATACTTGATGTCGTCAAACACACCGACATGTATTTACCTCACTCCAATTTACTTCCGGTTGAGCAATTTCCGGGATTAAGAGCCGTTGACGTCACGATTGATGGTCAACCACAAATGAAGTCTGTACATTGCCACATGCACGTCCGAAACCGGAATAACCCTTTAGTAAAATGGTTAACAGAGCTTATTCAACAAGGCCTAAAGTTACAGGCTGATAAGATTTGATTATCACCGAGATAATGATAGCCATTTAGTCATAAATCATACTTCTCAATAAGATAGCCCTGCTTTAAGGGAAATAACAAAAAGCGATTGCTTACAGTAAGGATGCTGTCCCTCGTTTACTTATTGAGAGTTCAGACATGTCTAAAAAAATTGTAAAGCTTACCGCTGCTTACACCCTTCTTGCATCTTTCAGCTCAATTGCAGCTGTTATCCCAGATCGCCCAAGTCCACAAGTGCCAATTAATCCAATAGAAGAGCTACCCATTGCTCCACCGATTGAGGCTGCACCAGAGCATCCAACACTTCCTGAGCCAGACAATGGTATTCCAGGTGTACCTGAGCGACCAAAACCACAACTTCCAACTAATCCAATTGAAGAGCAGCCTGTTCACCCAATTGAAGACTCTAACCCACCCAATCGACCTCAACCAGGTTCTCCAGAGCAACCTATTGAACGCGATACCACCGATGAACGATTGACTCACTTGGAAGGGCTCGCGGCAGAATATGATTACCGCTTAAACCAGCAAGCAGAACAAATGGACGGAATCCGAGCAAGCTTACACGCTGTCACTAATGCTCGACCTTACGCGACAAGTGGTGAACTGGCTATCGGTGCAGGTGTTGGCTTCTCAGGTAGCAAAGAAGCGGTCGCGGTTGGCGGTGCTTACGGTCTAACAGACCAAGTTAACCTGAACTCGGGATA